>DBGBEC010000303.1:0-6913 GCA_048477415.1 Candidatus Limivicinus sp.
ACCCCTCCGCGCCAAAGCCCAGCAAAGCCCCCGCTCCCAGCGTATATTTGAATTTTATGTCCTTAACGACGACCGCCGGAAACACGGATACGCTCCGTGTTTCCGGCGGTCTTTATGATCTCGCGGGCGGGGGAGGATAGGCGGCGGGGGCTAATTTACGCGGTTTATGAGTTCCTCGCCGTTTATTTGGCGGAGGATGTTTTCATAGCCCTTTGAGAAGCAGCGGATCACGGTCTCGCGTGTGGCGGCGCCGAGGTGGGAGGTGGTTATGCATTTCTCCATTTTTACCAGGGGGTCTTCCGGGTCCAGGGGCTCTTTTTCCCAGGTGTCGATAGCGGCGCCCCATATCTTCCCCTCTTCAAGGGCTTCCACCAGGGCCTTGTCATCGATAACGGCGCCTCGGGCCTCGTTCACAATTATGGCGTTGGGCTTCATGAGGCTGAACTGCTCGCGGCCTATGAGACCGCGGGTCTGGGCGGTGAGGGGGCAATGGAGGGACACAACGTCCGATTCTCTGAGCAGGGTGTCCAGCTCGACCCGGCGGCAGTGGAGCTGCCGCTCCAGCTCTTCAGGCATGGGGTAGGGGTCGTAATAGAGAAAATCCTTGCAGTCCCAGCCCTGAAGCCGTTTCAGGACCATGCGGCCGATGGCCCCGCCGCCCACGATGCCGATGACCTTGTCCCTCAACTCATATTGGTCGTGCCGCCAGGTCCAGGAGTGCCACTCGCCTTTTTTGCAGCGGCTGTCTATCATGCTGAGCCGGCGCATACAGGCGAGCATGAGGGCAATGGTGAACTCGGCGGTGGTGCTGGCGTTTTCCCCGGCGCTGTTGCACACGGGGATACCCCTGCTCCGGGCGTATTCTATGTCTATGTGGTTGTAGCCTGTGGCGGGGACGTGGATGAGCTTCAGATCCTTTGCCCGGTCTATCTCCCGGGGGCCTATCTTGTGTATGGAGGCGAGGATATAGTCGGCCTGCTCAAAATCACCCTTCCTGCCGTTTTTCACCGGGTACAGGAAGCGCAGATCGAGCTCCGGCGGGCAGAGCTGGGCGATAAGGGTCTCCATCCCCTCGGTGGGAAGCTTCTCGCAGTAAAGTACGGTTTTTGCCATGATATCTCCTCCTGTATTATGTTAAAACTTCATGCTGCCGCTGTCGAGAAAGCGCTGGTGCCAGGACAGGGCCCGGTTCAGGTCATGGGGCGTGTGCTTGCCCCTGGAGACGCGGAGGGCCCGGGCGTAATAGTCGCGGAGGGCCGGGCGGTAATCCGGGTGGGCGCAGTTTTCGATGATGAGCTCCGCCCGCTCCCGTGGACTTTTCCAGCGCAGGTCGGCTATGCCCTGCTCGGTTATGAGCACCTGGACGTCGTGTTCGGTCTGATCCACATGGGAGACCATGGGCACCACGCAGGAGATATTGCCGTCCTTGGCGGTGGACTCGCTGGCGAAGATGCACAGGCGGGCGTTCCTGGCGAAGTCACCGCTGCCGCCCAGGCCGTTCATCATCTGGCTGCCCATGATGTGGGTTGAGTTGACGTTGCCGTAAATATCAAACTCTATTGGGGTGTTCAGGGCGATGATCCCGAGCCGCCGGGCAAGCTCCGGGTGGTTGGATATCTCCTGGGGGCGGATGATGATCCGCCGGCGGAAAAAGTCCAGCCTGTCATAAAAGCGACGGCGGTTTTCCTCTGTGAGAGCAATGGAGCTGGCGGATACGGCTGTGAACACTCCCTGCTCCAAAAGCGTGAAGGCTGCGTCCTGCATGACCTCGGTATACATTGTAAGACCCTTGAAGCCGCTGGCGGAGAGGCTGGACAACACGGCGTTTCCCACAGAGCCCACGCCGGACTGGATGGGGCCGGGGTCCCGGGGCAGGCGGCCCGCTTCGATCTCGCCCTTTAGAAAGCTTACCACATTTTCGCCGATACGGGCAGTGGCCGGGGTCAGGGCCTTGAATTTCTGGGGCGGGTCCGGCTGATGGGTCAGCACAAGGGCGGCGATCTTCTCCATGGGGCAGGGGATATAGGGCGTGCCCACCCTGTCCATGGGCTTCGTTATCGGGATGATCCGGGCCTCAGGCGGCAGGCCGATCTCAAAGATATCGTGCATGCCCATAAGACTCAGGGGCAGACTGTCGTTCAGCTCCACGATGACCCGCTTTGCGTTTCTTACCGCCGCGTCCGACGCTCCCGCGGAGGCCCCAAGATAAAGCCCCTGCTCCGTAACAGCGCAGCACTCTACAATGGCGACATCCAGCAGGGGGCCGGTGCGCTGGTCCAGGTTCATGGGAAAGTGGGAGAGGTGCATGTCGCTGTAGGCTATGCTGCCGTCGTTTATTGCCTTGCGCATGTCGTTGTGGGTCTGGTGGGCGAAGCGGCGGCTTACGAGCCCGGCGCGGACCAGGGCCCCGTCTATCTCGTCCCCCACGGCAGCCCCCACGCAGACAGTGAGCTCCCGTGCGTGGCCGGACTGGGCCAGGGCGAGAGGCACGGCCTTTGGATAGCCCACGCTCGTAAAGCCGCTCACTCCGATCGCCATGCCGGTCTTTATAAGCTTTGCCGCCTGAGCGGGGCTCATTATCCTGCTCTCAAGGGCTTTTGGAAACCTTTCCATGGCCTTCAGCCCTCCAGACCCTTGTCATAGCCGAAGCGGAGCGCCTGAAGATTCATCCCGACAAGCTTTGGGGCCATGTTATGCTCTATGGCGGCCTGGGCGTCTTCAAGGCTTATGTGTCCGGTCTTGGCCACAAAATAGCCCATCATCACGATGTTGGCGCAGACCGGGCGGAAATTCTTCTCGGCCCAGTCGGTGGCGGGAAAGGCGTGCAGGGCGGCGCAGTCAAGCTCCGCGGCTTCCTCCGGGGGGATGAAGGTGCTGTCGATGAAGACCTGGGTCCTCCGGCTCACATCATGCTTGAATTTGCTGAAGCTGCTTTTGTTGAAGGCGACGAAGCAGTCAAGGCCGTCGGCCTTCACATAGTCTATCCGCTCGTCCGATATCACAAGCTCCGCCTTGCAGGCTCCGCCCCTGGCGGCGGGGCCATAGCTCTGGGTCTGGGCCACCTCGTAGCCGTTTCGCACGCCGTAGGCGTCGGCCAGCAGGAGGGCGAGGGAGATGACGCCCTGGCCTCCTGAGCCGCTGAATCTGAGATCCTTGCGCATTTTTCGCTCCTCCTTTATTCCGCGCTCACTTCTATGCACAGGTCCGGACAGCTCCGCTCGCAGAGTCGGCAGCCTATGCAGGCCTGGGGCTGCCGGGGATAGGGCATTAGGTAGTCTCCCCGGCTCCGCTCCGTCCCCAGGGCAAGAACGTCCTTTTTGCAGGCCCTGATACAAAGGCCGCAGCCCTTGCACCAGTCACGGTCTATACTTATCCTCATTTCCTCGCAGCCTCCTTTTTCTCTGCCTGGACCTGGCACAGCTCTTCCAGGCTCTCGTCTTTAAAGAGTATGCCCAGGCCTATCCTGCCGTCCGGGCTCTCCGTCTCGCCGGGCCTGAGAAGCAGGCAGCGCTCCTCGTACCAGTCGTACATCTCGGAGGGACTTTTGAAGTTGAAGATATTTCTCCCGGCGGTGGTAGGACAGGGGGAGAGCACCTCGATAAACGAGAAGCCCTTGTGCTTTATGCCCTCATAAATGGCTTTTTCGAGCTGTATGGGGTGGGTGGCGCAGGCCCGGGCATAGAAGCTGGCTCCCGCACCCTTTACCAGGGCGAACATGTCGAAGGGCCGCTCCTCGTTGCCCAGGGGAGAGGTCTTGGTGGTGGCACCGAAGGGGGTGGTGGGCGCCCTCTGGCCGCCGGTCATGCCGTATATGTAATTGCTCATCATTATCACGGTCATGTCCACATTGCGCTTTGCGGCGTGGATAAGGTGGTTGCCGCCTATGCCGGCGCAGTCACCGTCCCCGGTGAAGACCACGATGGTCTTGTCCGGGTTCACGGCCTTCAGCCCCTCGGCCTGGGCCAGGGCCCTGCCGTGAAGGGTGTGCAGACAATCAAAATTCAGGTAGACCGGGCTCCAGGAGGAGCAGCCTATGCCGCTGACGCAGGCCATCCTGCTGTTGTCCATGCCCAGCTTGTCTATGGCCCGTATAAAGCTGTTTACTACTATGCCGTGGCCGCAGCCGGGGCAAAAGATAAAGGGAAGCGCTTCCTTCCGGATATATTTTTCCGCTGTACTGTTCATATCGATCTCCAATCTGCCGCAGGCTTTAGCCTTTCTGAACTATCTTGCTGTAAATGGCGCGGGGCGCGGGGAATACTCCGCCCAGGGAACAGAAGCCCTCCACCTTGTCATAGCCGGCGACGCGCTGGACCTCCCGTTTATAGTCTCCGGTGTTCATCTCGGCCACGATCACTCTTTTTGCCCCGGCGCAGGCCTCTTTTATCTCTTTTTCCGGCACGGGCCAGACGGTGTTCAGCTTCAGCATGCCCGCTTTATGCCCCTCCTCCCGGGCCCGGCGCACTGCGGAAAGGGCGCTGCGGCTGACAGAGCCGTAGGCTATCAGCACAGTGTCCGCGTCCTCAAGCCAGAAACGCTCCACAGAGCTTATATCCTCTATATTGTCAAGTATCTTGTCCCGGTAACGCTCTATGGCCGCGGCGCACACATCGGCCTCGGTGCCGGCCCTTATGCCCCGCTCGTCGTGGAGTTGGCCGTCCACCAGCACGTTGTGTCCCTCGAAAAAGCGTATGCGGGGGGGGATCTTGTTCTCGTCCGGCTGGTAATAGTTCAGGCAGCGCCCCTCGAAGCGCTGGTCGAATATCTCTATCTCCTGGGGGATGGTCAGCTTTTCCCGGGTGTGGCCCACGGTCTCGTCAGACAGGACGAATACAGGCACCCGGTACTTATCCGCCAGGTCAAAGGCCCTTAGTGTGAAATCGAAGGCCTCCTGGACGGAGGAGGGGGCGAGGGCGATTATCTCATAATCCCCGTGGCCGCCGTAGCGGGCCTGCATTACGGCGTCCTGTGAACTGCATGTGGGCTGACCGGTGGCGGGGCCGCCCCGCATTACGTTTATTATCACAAGGGGGGTCTCCGTTACCACGGCGTAGCCGATGGCCTCCAGCATAAGGGTGAAGCCCGGGCCGGAGGTGGCGGTCATTGCCCGGGCTCCGCCCCAGCTCGCGCCGATCACCGCGTTTATTGAGGCCAGCTCGTCCTCCATCTGCATGAACACTCCGCCCTCGGCGAACATCTTGTCGGACAGATACTCCGGTATCTCCGTGGCGGGGGTGATGGGGTATCCCGCCATGAACCTACAGCCTGCCGCCAGCGCTGCCGCCGCGCAGGCCTCGTTGCCCTGCATGAGTTTAGGGCCCCAGTCTTTTAACTTCCTTTTGCTCATAAACAAAACCTCTGTTTCAAATTTAATGCCTGTGGTCTCACCGCCCGCAAGCGGTGGCTGACCGCGGCGGGAGCCGCGGATAAGCCCCGCTCGGGCTCCGTTCCCCATTTGCGCTGGGCTGGTACAGGCCTGTGAAAAACGGCAAAGGGATCATGCCGTTTGCGGATGGAGCAACAGCCGAAGATCTCTTTGCCGGATGCCCGGGTCTTCTCCGGCGGACGGGGAGGGTCCGCGGCGACGAGGGCGCAGCCTGATATTTAAAAATGTATCTCCCGCCTTCATACCAGGCTCAGCACGCCAAAGCCCGGCCAGAGCCTTATGCACAGCCAGCCCAGAAGGGATATGGCCAGGATGGTAACGGCGGTGAGCATGAGCCCCTTTTTGAACATGTATCCCGGCGACAGGCCGTAGCCCACGGGGATGGAGCGTATGGATGTGGGCAGGGTATAGGAAATGTTGTAGGCCGCGGTGGCTATCCAGAGATAGGGGATCACCGGCTTCCCAAGGCCCCTGGCGATCCCGATTATTATTGGCACGGTGACGGCGGCGCAGGCGGTGTTGTTTATCACGTCTGACAGCACCACATTCATGGTGACGATAAACAGGATCGGCAGGAGATCCCCGCCTATATCCAGGGAGGACAGGAGCCCTGCGAAGGCGTCTGCCGCGCCGCTGCCGTTTACCAGGGCCCCCAGGGCGGTGCCTCCGGCAAAGAGGAAAAACATGCCCCACATCATGTCCTTCTCCACCAGCTCCCAGCTTATCACGGGCTTTTTCTCCCCGTCCTTCAAAAAGAACATGCAGCCGCCGAAGAAGAGGAAGATAAAGCCGGGCTTCAGGTCCGGAAGCCGGGCCTGATAGAGCTGGCGGGTGAAGGAGAGACCGGCCGCCAGGAAAAAGGCCGCCAGGGACACGCGCCCCGCCCCGCTGAGCTTAGGCAGCTCCCTCAAAAGCCTGTCGAAGTATTCCCGGGAGCCGTCCAGCCGTTTTTTGTCCGTTTTGACAAGAAGAAGGGCGGCGAGACTGAGCAGAGTCACCGCGAGGCCGAAGGGGAGGAGCTGGACTATCCAGTCTATATACATAAACTCCCCGCCGATGATCTCCTCGATGTATGATACGGTTATAAGGTTCATTGCCCCGCCCAGGGGCGTGAGCATGCCCCCGTTGTTCGCGCCCCATACGATGGCCATCAGCACCAGGGGGGCGACGCTGCTCTTTTTCACATCGCCCTCGCCCACAAATCTCAGCATGGACATGGCCACCGAGCAGAGCACGGCCGCGACCACGGTGTTCGGTAAAATGGCCGACAGCAGCGTCGCCAGCAGAAACCACACCGTGATCTGCTGCCTTACCGAGGTGCCCACAAGGCGCAGCCCATGGGCCGCGATGCGCTTGTCAACGCCGGTGGCTTCCCAGGTCATGCTTATCACGTTTGCCCCGGCCAGAAGGAAGATCAGCTCTGCCGAATAGCTCTTGATAACGGCCTCCATCGCGGTGAGAGAGAACACCGCGTTTATCACCACCGGCAGAAAGGCGGTGATAGCCGGGTGCACCGGCAGCGTCACC
>DBGBEC010000304.1:0-6289 GCA_048477415.1 Candidatus Limivicinus sp.
CACAACATCCGTCCAGAACTGGGTGACGGCCCCGGCTATCACCGGGCCCCGCCAGACCACAGGCTCGGTCTCGTTTTCAAGGATGAGGTTTATGGACATGAGCTGAAGCCCTGTGTGGGTGGTCACGGGGAGAAGATACTCCTCCGTGCCCCGGGCATGCTCTGTCACGCCGAAGGACCGTGGAATGGAGGGCCCGGTGATGTCCGCGTCCAGCACCGCGCAGTTATAGCCCCGGCGCTGCATTTCCGCGGCCATAAGGCTTGTGACCAGGGATTTGCCCACGCCGCCCTTGCCGCTCACCACGGCAATGACCTTTTTCACGCTGGAGGCCGGATTCAGCTTTTTGAGAAAGCTCTCCGCCTCCCGTTCGGAGCAGTTCTCGCTGCAATTGGAGCAGTCATGTGTGCATTCGCTCATTTTCTCTGAATTTCCTTTCTATGCTGAATGTATTTTTTGATATATTATATCCCATTTTTCTGAATAGTCAATTTCTCATTTTCATCAGAGCCTCTGTGAGATATTTTGAGGCAAAGCCGGTAAACAGCCCTGTCGCCAGGCCCGAGACGAGCAGCACCGGGGCATAGGCGAAAATGCCCCAGGTCCCCAGCACCGCGGCCCCGGCAAGGAGCTGGCCCAGATTATGGGCCACGGCGGACAGGGCCCCGGTGAGCCACAGCCTGTTTTTCCAGGCCGGCAGGCTCAGGCACATGGAGGGATAGGCCAGAAGGCCCCCGGCGGCGCTGAAGATAAGGGTGGAGGGGCTCCCCGCGAACATGGAGCCCATAATGACCCGCAGCAAAAGCACCGTCCCCGCCTCCTTTTTCCCCATAAGCAGCATGGCGGCAAGGGTGACGATGTTGGCAAGGCCCAGCTTTACCCCAGGTATGGGCAGGAGCGAGGGGAGCTGGGCCTCCAGCATGAAGATACCCAGGGCCATGGCGGTCAGCAGGGCCATGAACACAAGCTTTTTTGTTTTAGGCATCCGTATCTCCCCCAAGCATGCGTATGGAGAGCCGGTGGGGCAGGCAGATTATGGGCAGGCCCCCTCCGCTTATGGCCCCCTGAGCCACGCACAGACCGTCGGGGCAGTCCGCTTCCGCCACTGATATCCGCCCAGGCTCTACCAGGATAAGATTCCGCCCGTATTCCGTGGCTATCTCTATCTCATAGCTCTCCTTCACCCGGGACAGGTCTATCCGCTCCCACTCGGTCCCGTCCACGCTTATAACGGCCACCGTCCCTGTTGAGGCGGCTCTTATCAGCAGCATGGCCGCCGCGCACACAAGGCACAGGGCGCACAGCGCCAGTATGATCCTTTTCGTCTTTTTATCCATCATAGCTGTATTGTAGTCGGCCAGGCCCTTCTTGTCAATGACCTTGGACCTGTGTTATAATTACAACTCGCATATTACCGATCCCATATTAATATAGAAGGGGGTGTCTCCTTGGAGCTTTTTCTGAGCTATATGCTCTCCGCCTCAAAATTTGTTCTCATCCTGCTGTCTGTAAGCATTATAGTCCGCTGCATACGCTCCATGCTCAGCGAGCATTATGAGCCGGAGGTCTGGGCCTATATGCGCCTTGGCCGGGAGACTCTGCCGGTGAACCACTGGGAAAATATAATAGGCCGCTCTGTCGGAGCCGACGTCCGGGTAGAGCGGGAAGGCATTGGCCGGGTCCACGCCGTTTTAAAGCGCAGTGACCGGGGCGTCTGGGTCATATACGACGTTTTTGCCAGGGGCGGAGTATGGGTCAACGGCATGAAGGTGGGCGGCGCAGGGGTCCAGGTCACGAATGGAGACGTTATAAACCTTGCGGGCACCTGCCTTTGCTTTCTGGAGGTGAGCCCCGAGAAACGGCTCAGCCTTGAGAGCCGGCGCAACACCGTGGGCAAGCGGGTCTCCCCCGCCCTGACCCTTTTGGAGCTGACGGTCTTTCAGCTTTTTCTCCTGGCCCAGCACGCCCTATCCGCAGCGGGCGGCGATCTGCCCGCCATAAGCCTTTCCTTTTTGCTGGTCATGGTGCTGCAATGGGTCTTGTATAATTCCACCCGCCTTATGTCGCGAAGCGGCTTTGAGGTGGAGACCATCGCCCTTTATCTGACCACCCTGGGCCTTTCCGTGGCCGCCTCCTCAACACCGGAGGATATGTACAAGCAGAATCTGCTCATCCTGGCCTCGGTGCTGCTGTTTGTTATGCTGGGGCTCTGGTTCAGGAATCTGCGGCGCACAGCCGCCGTAAGGGACCTGGTGGGGGCGCTGGCTCTGGGGCTTCTGGCCCTTAACGTGCTCACGAGCGACGCGGTGTTCGGCGCCAGAAACTGGCTGAGCTTTGGGGGATACTCCTTTCAGCCCTCGGAATTTGTGAAGGTGGCCTATATCTATGTGGGGGCCTCCACTCTGGACAGGCTCTACCGGCACCGAAACCTTTTCGGCTATATCATCTTTTCCGCAACCTGCGTGGTGGCCCTGGCCCTTATAGGCGACTTTGGCACGGCGCTCATCTTCTTTGTCACCTTCCTTGTGATATCCTTCCTGCGCTCGGGCTCCATCGCCACGGTGTTTCTGGCGGTGTCCGGGGCGGGGCTGGCCGGCTTTCTGGCCGTCAGCGTAAAGCCCTATATCGCCCAGCGCTTCGCCTCCTGGGGCCATGTGTGGGAGGACGTGTACAACACCGGCTATCAGCAGACCCGGGCCATGTCCGCCGCCGCCTCCGGCGGGCTCTTCGGCAAGGGGGCGGGCTCCGGCTGGCTCACCGATGTTTTCGCCGCCAACACTGACATGGTCTTTGCCGTCATATGCGAGGAGTTAGGGCTCATCATCGCCCTGTGCATGGTGCTGGCAGTGCTTACCCTGGCCTTTTTCGCCGTGCGGAGCGCCAGGAACGGCCGCTCCGCCTACTATTCCATCGCCGCCTGCGCCACAGTGGCCATGCTGCTGACCCAGCTTGCGCTGAACGTCTTCGGCTCGCTGGATATCCTGCCTTTCACGGGGGTCACTTTCCCCTTCGTGTCAAGGGGCGGCTCCTCGCTCATCTCCTGCTGGCTGCTGATGGCCTTCATAAAGGGGGCCGACACCCGGAAGAACGCGAGCTTCGCCGTTCGCCCGGTGGAGCGCTTCAAGCCTCTCGAGGAGGACGAGGAGGACGAGGAGGAGGACGAGGAAGACTATACATACGACTATGACGACAGCGAGGACGAGGAGGGCGGATATATATGAAAAAGATAAACCGCCGGGCCTTTTCCGTGCTGCTGCTGGCGGCCTGCGTCATCGTGGGCATGGCCGTATACATTCTCCGCTATATCGATGACGGGCGGGACTGGGCTCTGTATTTTTCCCGGGCAAACTCCGGCTCTACCGGGGAGCTGACAGACCGGAACGGGCTTATGCTGGCCTCCTTCTCCGCCACTGAAAATCTATTTGCCCAGGACCAGACCACAAGGATAGCCAATTACCATGTGACCGGGGACTACTGGGGCCGCACCGGCACCGGCGTCCTCTCAGCCTATTGGAACGACATGCAGGGCTTCAGCCTGCTCACCGGCACCACCAAGGCCAAAAGCGGCAGCCTCACTCTCACGGTGGACGCGGAACTCAACAACGCCGCCTGTGCCGCCCTTGCCGGGCGCAAGGGGGCCGTGCTCATGTACGACTATACCACGGGCGAGCTTCTCACCATGGTCTCCGCCCCCTCGGTGGACCCCATGGACAGCGAGGCCGAGCCCGAGGACGGGGCGTACATCAACCGCTGCCTCTCGGCGAGCTTTGTGCCGGGCAGCGTCTTCAAGCTCGTCACAGCCGCCGCCGCTATCGAGAACATATCCGATCTGGACCAGCGGAGCTTCTACTGCGAGGGGGTATATACCATTGCGGGAGTGCCGATAAAGTGCTCCGGCGTCCATTATACCCAGACCTTTGAACAGGCCATGGCCAATTCCTGCAACTGCGCCTTTGCCCAGATAAGCGTCATGCTGGGCCAGGATACCATGATAAAATATGTGGAGCAGTACGGCTTTTTGGACAGCCATGAGCTCTCCGGCATAAAGACCGCCGCCGGTGCCTATCCAACGGATTTTATAGGCGACCCGGAGCTGGCCTGGTCCGGCATCGGCCAGTCCACGGACCTTGTCTGTCCCTATTCCCTGCTGCGCTATGTGGGCGCGGTGGCAAACGAGGGCATACTCTGCGAGCCCAAGCTCATCCTGGACGGAAAGGCCCCGGACAAGTCCCGCTTTATGGATGAGGACACCGCAGTCCGCCTGGGTCAGCTCATGAGCTATAACGTCAGCGCCCATTACGGCGGGGATAGCAGCTTCCCGGGTCTGAATATCTGCGCCAAGACCGGCACGGCGGAGCTGGGAGACGGCACGTCCCACGCCTGGTTCGCCGGCTTCCTTGACGATGAGGAGCACCCCTATGCCTTTGTGGTCCTCATCGAGCAGGGCGGCGGCGGTCTCAGCGCCGCGGGCGCCCTTGCGAACACCCTGCTCCAGGCCGCGGTAAAGCGCTGAGGACAAACACGAAAAAACAAGCGCCGCCACTTTCGGCGGCAGGAGAACACTATGACAGAGATATCCGTAAGCTCCCTGGTAAAATCCTTCGAGCTTGGAAAAAACATATTGGACGGTCTCTCCTTTACCGTGAGCCGTGGGGAGAGAGTGGGTATACTGGGCCATAACGGCTGCGGCAAGACCACTCTGTTCAGGATACTGGCCGGGGAGCTGCGCTATGACGAGGGGGAGCTCATGCTGGCCCCCTCCCGCAGGCTGGGCCTTATCTCCCAGATCCCGGTCTACCCCGGCAGTTGGACCACAGAGGACGTTCTGAAAGGCGCCTTTCGTCATCTCTACGCCATCAGCAGCCGGCTGGACAAGCTCGCCGAGCTCATGGAGCGGGACCAGTCCCCCGGTCTCCTGCGGGAGTATGACCGGCTCAGCGAGGATTTTCGCAGGCTGGGCGGCTATGACATGGATGTGGAACTGAACCGGGTGGCAAACGGGCTTCAGATCCCCCAGGCCATGCGCGGCCAGCTCTTCTCCTCCCTCTCCGGAGGCGAGCAGACCAGGGTGAACCTTGCAAGGCTCATCCTTGAGGACACGGACATCCTGCTTCTGGACGAGCCCACGAACCACCTGGACCTGCGGGCCACAGAATGGCTTGAGGAATATCTGCTCCATTTCAAGGGCACGGTGCTGACCATAAGCCACGACAGATACTTTCTGGACCGGGTGGTCCAGCGCTGTATCGAGATAGACCAGGGCAAGGCAGAGCTCTACAGCGGGAACTACAGCTTTTATGTACAGGAGCGGCAGAAGCGTTTCCAGGAAAAGCTGCGGAAATACGAGAAGGATCAGGCCAAAATAGAGCAGCTCACCCGGGCGGCTGAGCAGATGCACCTCTGGGCCTTCATGGGCAATGACAAGCTGCACAAGCGGGCCTTCTCCATGGAAAAGCGTATTGAAAAGCTCAGCCACAGCGAAAAACCCACGGAACGCCGGAAACTCAGCGTCAAATTCAAAGAGCGGGAGTTCTCCGGGGATGAAGTGCTGGTGACGGAGGGGCTTTCAAAATCCTTCGGCGAGAAGCGGCTCTTCTCCGAGCTCTCCCTCACCGTGGCCGGGGGCGAGCGCATCGCCCTCATCGGCGACAACGGCACCGGGAAGTCCACCCTTATAAAGCTTATAATGGGCCGGGAGCAGCCGGATGAGGGCTACCTGTATCTGGGCCCCTCGGTGAAGGCCGCCTATCTTCCCCAGATCGTCAGCTTCTCCGTCCCCTCCCGCTCCGCTCTCGACACCATGCTGTACGACTGCCGCTGTCAGCCCCAGGAGGCCCGGGACCGGCTGGCCGCCTTCGGCTTTCGGGGCGAGGACGTGCACACACCGGTGGGGGCTCTCTCCGGCGGGGAGAAGAGCCGCCTGCGCCTGTGCATGCTGATGGGCGGAGACATCAATCTGCTTATCCTGGACGAGCCCACGAACCACCTGGACATTGCCAGCCGTGAATGGATGGAGGACGCCCTTTCCGACTATGGCGAGACCCTGCTTTTCGTCTCCCACGACAGATATTTTATCGAGAAATTCGCCGGACGGGTCTGGGCCCTTGAAAACGGCGGCATAAGCGACTTTCGCGGCACATACCCGGAATACCGGGCCTACAGAGAGCGCCAGGCCCTCTATCTCCAGGCGGAAAAGGCCGTTAAGAAGAAAAAAGAGCCCAAAAAGCCAAAAAGCCAGAGCGCTGAAAAGCTCCTGGCCAAAACCGAGAGAGAGATAGAAAAGCTTGAGGAT
>DBGBEC010000305.1:0-5802 GCA_048477415.1 Candidatus Limivicinus sp.
ACGCCTCCGCCGATATGCTCATCGGCGGAACTCCGCTGCTGGAGCTTAGAAACATAGAAAAGGAATTTGGTCTCAGGGGCAGGCTTCTTGCAAAGCTTGAGTATTTTAATCCCGCCGGTTCCTCCAAGGACCGGGTGGCCAAGGCCATGCTTGACAAGGCCGAAGAGAGCGGGCAGCTCGGCCCTGACACGGTGATAATAGAGCCCACCTCCGGGAACACGGGTATAGGTCTTGCCGCCGTGGCCGCCGCCAGGGGATACAGGCTCATCATCGTCATGCCGGACAGCATGTCCCGCGAGCGCCGTCTGCTCATGAAGGCCTATGGCGCGGAGCTCGTGCTGAGCCCGGGTGCACTGGGCATGTCCGGCGCAATAGATGAGGCAAACAGGCTGAAGGAAGAGATCCCCGGCTCGATCATCGCGGGCCAGTTCACAAACCCGGCAAATCCCCTGGCCCACTATACCGGCACCGGTCCTGAACTCTGGCGGGACACTGACGGCGAGATAGGCTGCTTTGTGGCTGGCGTTGGCACCGGCGGCACCATAAGCGGCACGGGAAAATATCTGAAGGAGATGGACCCGGAGATAAAAATAATCGCGGTAGAGCCCGAGGGCTCCCCGGTGCTCTCAGGCGGCAAGCCTGGAAAACACGGCATTCAGGGCATAGGCGCCGGGTTCATCCCCCAGACGTTGGACACCGGCATATATGACGAGATCATAACGGTATCCGATGCCCAGGCCTTCACCGCCGCAAGGCTAATGGGAAAGAAAGAGGGCGTGCTTGTGGGCATAAGCTCCGGCGCCGCCCTGTACGCCGGCATAGTCACAGCAAGAAAAGAGGAGTTCACCGGGAAGAACATCATCGTCTTCCTTCCCGACACCGGGGATCGCTATCTGTCCTCCGGACTGTTCGAGGACTGAGCCGAGGGGAACCATACGCGGCAGAAAATATAATACTTGAATTTTTCTCCGCTTTGTTATATACTTCCCTTGGCAAGCCGGTGTGATGGAATGGTAGACGTAGCGGATTCAAAATCCGCCGGTGGCAACACCGTGTGGGTTCGAGTCCCACCACCGGCACCACGTCGGAGCAAACGTCATATCGTTTGCTCCGAATTTTTTACAAAAATGACATCATCCGCCTGCTCCGCTATGCGCCCGTTGATCAAAAAGGATATGGCAGAAACTGAAAGGACATTGAAAACGCTCTGATTATGAAAGCAAGTAGGGCTATATGAATACCGTCCGAAGATCGCGCCGGGAAGCGAGGATATGGAACATTTTTTCGCCATGCTCCGTGCTCTGGTATACTGAGGTCGGGCAGTGAAAGATTCAAATAATCTTTCACTGCCCGACCAATTTGTATTATGTCAGGTCACTCTGTGCTCAGCATAGCCCTTGGGGCCTATGCTGCGCTCTATTTTGCCGGTTGCGGCAAGGTGCATGAGGTGGGCAAGAGCTTCGCCGGTGGCAAACCATTTCTGGCCCACGGGAAATTCCTCCCAGCTGTTTGCCCGGATATCCCAGCTCATGCGCCGGGCGACCTGATAGGAGCATATGCCCGGGTTCTCCCTCACGATGCTCTCCGCCTCGTCCAAACGGCGGAGATGATGCTCGTAAAGCTCCTCCACCCGCTGGCGGAAGCTCAGCTCCCCCATGCCCCTGTGACCTGGAAGGGCCAGGCGCACCGGGTAGTCCTCTATCTTCTTCAGACTGCGCATATAATCGCCCAGGAAATCGGCCTCGGTGCCGGAGGCGGTGATATTGGGGGTGATGTCAAAAAGCACCTGGTCCCCGGTGAACATCAGCTCCCGTTCCCTGTCGTACAGGCAGAGGTGCCCGGGGCAATGCCCGGGGGTCAGCACACATTCAAGCTTATATCCGCCGTATTCAAGCAGGTCCCCCTCCTCCAGCAGCTCCGCCTCGAAGGGGTCGGGCGTCATCCAGGAGCCGGAATCCAGCCTGTCTATAAGGCGCATGACGTCTGCCGGGACCCCCTCAAGATTTTCCTTCCTGCGCTGGCCTATCTCCGGGATCCTCAGCATGTATTCATAGTCTATCCTGCCCATCATCAGCCGGCAGCCCGCCCGCTGGAGAAAACCGGCGTTACCAGTGTGGTCCCCGTGGGCGTGGGTGAAAAACACGTCTGTGTTCTCGGGTCTGAGCCCCAGCTCCTCCATACCCGCCGCCAGGTCGGCGCGGCACTCGGCCCTGTTAAAGCCCGTGTCTATCAGCAGATCCCGCCCTTCGGCGCTGCCTTTTATCACATAGCAGTTGAGCCATTTCAGCGGATTATCTGGCAGGATTATCGGAAAAGTCCATATATTTTCAGCAACATTTTTCGCCATTTCTGTCCTCCGTTCCCTAATTTTTGTCTCTGAACCGGCAAAGACAAACGCAAATCAACTTTACACATAATAACACCGCGGCCCGCTTTGCGCAAGGGGAAACTATCCGCGGCTGAAAATGGGCAAAAAACCAAGACAGGAAGCCGTCCCATTGCTTCCTGTCTCAGTTTTAAGAGGACAAAATGAAAAAGATCTAAGCTCTGCTTACAGTCATTATGATACCCGGCAATTGTTTCAGGAAAAAGCCCGATATTGTTTCATAATTGTAAAAGCCTTTATTTTTTTAAAAGTATGGCCTCAAGCTCGTCCATGTCCTGGGCCATGGCATCTGCCCCGGCCCGCTCCATCTCGCCGGGTGCGGCATAGCCAAAGCCCACGCCCACGCAGGGAATAGAGCAGATATGGGCCCCTTCCACATCATACTTGGTGTCACCCACGAGGATGGTTTTATCCCTGTCCGCGCCCAGTGCCTCCATGGCATTTCTGACGACCATGGCCTTGGGGCTGTTGCCCGCTCTCTGGCCGCCGTGTATGCTGTCGAACAGGCCCAGCATGCCCTCGCGGTCCAGCAGCAGCTCCGCCAGATCCTGGGGCTTTGAGGTGGCAAGGCCCAGCCTCTTTCCCGCCTGACTCAGCCGGATGAGCAGCTCCTTCATCCCCGGAAACACCCTGCACTCATGAAGGCCGATCGTGTTATAGCGCTCTCTGAAATCCGCCGTAGCCTTTTGGGCAAGCTCTTCGCTGAAGCCGAACCGGGCCATAAACTCCTCGACCAGAGGGGGCCCGGCAAAGCTTCGGAGAGCTTCGGGCTTTTCGTCCAGGCCCTGCTTGTTCAGGGCGTAGCGGACAGACTTGGTTATCCCCTCTACCGTATCGAAAACAGTGCCGTCAAAATCAAAGAGTATATATTCGTACATGCTTGTCTCCAGTCTGATCTCTTATTTGCTGTGCAAAACGGCCAAAATTCGCCGTCAATGGCGGCTGCCGCCCAAGCGGCGAGCCATTGGGCAGTAAATCACAAAACAGCCGCGAACAGGCTGTTTTTCCATGCTTAGCTGCGGTCACTATAATAAACCGGGCCCGGGCCCATGTCAAGCCGGGAATATTGGGCATAATATATATCAGTTTTTGATATGAGGTGCATTATGAACCAAACATATTTTCTCGGCGCGAACAGCAAGGACGGTTTTATTTCTCTCTACTCATCCTTCCCTCCGGGAGAGGGCGATCTCCTGCACATAATAAAGGGAGGTCCCGGAACGGGTAAATCCGGCTTTATGAGGCGGATAGGCCAGGCTGCCGAAGAGCGGGGCCTTGACGTACACTATGTAAGGTGTTCCGGAGACCCTGATTCACTGGACGGCCTCTATATCCCGGAGCTCAAGCTGGCCTGGGCCGACGGCACGTCACCTCACGTCCTGGAGCCGGCGATATTTGGCCGCGATTCAGATTATGTTAACCTTGGTCATTTTTGCCGCTGCCCCTTGAGCCCAGAGGATGGACAGCGGGCAGAGGCGCTGAACCGCAGCTACAAGGCCATCTACAGGCAGGCCTATTCCCTGCTTTCCGCTCTTAACAGCCTTCAGGAGGGTTGTATTCCGGCAGTATTTGGCGCGGATGAGAGAGAAAAGCTTCAAAAAAGGATAAATGCCATCTTTAACAAGAGCTTCAGCCGCAGTAAAGGCGGCGGCGGGAAAGTGGAAAAGCGCTTTCTAAGCGCCCTTAGCTGTCTTGGCCTGTACCGGCTCCCGGAGGAGTTCTCAAAATTATGTAAACTGGTATACAGCTTTGACAGCCACCTGGGGGGCGACAGGCTGGCCCTGGAACTGGCCGCGGAGGAGGCGGAGCGGCGGGGTCTTGACTGTCTGCGCTGTCTCTCGCCGCTCAACTGCGACGCGGCGGAGGCCCTTATATTCCCCCAGGCCGGTCTTGCTCTGACGGACGGGAGCTGGAACGTGGAAGGTGCAAAGCACATCCGGGCCGACCTGGTCCTGCCCGGAGAGCTTCGCAGGGAGGCCGCCTCCATGCAGGCCCGGGCCGCGAACGCCTCCAAGGCCAGCCTGAACCTGGCCCTTGACCGTCTGCGCCGGGCCAAGGAGCTCCACGATCAACTTGAAGCCGTCTACCGCCCATATATGGACTTCGCCGCCCTGAGCGTCTTCACAGATAAGACCATCAGTGAGCTTTTTTGAGCCTACAGACAAAGCTTTCTGTTCACATGAGCCCGGATCTGTGCTAAAATAACAAAAAAGCGCAGGGGGGATACTGTGGAAATAATATCGGCCTATGGGAAAGAAAATGAAATGCTGGAGCTTATAGGCGAGTACAGCAGAAGTATACGCGAGCAGGGAGAGGACGTGGCCCAATGTCTCGAGTCGCAGGGCCTGGACGAGGAGTTAAAGGACATGAACGCAAAGTACGGCCCGCCCTATGGGCGGATGTACCTTGCCTGCGAGGGGGCGGAGCTTGCCGACTGCGCGGCGCTGACGAGAAATGACGAGGACTACTGCGAGCTAAAGCGTTTATACCTGCGCCCCCAGTTCCGCGGCCATGGGATCGCCGGGGCCCTCATAGCAAGGCTCATCGACGACGCGGGCCGGATAGGCTATAAGCACATGAGGCTCGACAGCTTTGACTTCATGCGCGCGGCTATCAGGCTGTATGAAAAATGCGGCTTTTATTACATTGGGAAATACAATGATAACCCTGCCCAGAGAGTGGTTTACATGCAGCTCGACCTGGGTACATGAGCGATAAAACAACGGACCGTGGGCACAATGCCGCGGTCCGTCATTTTTATGTTTTTACATTTCCGGCCAGGTCTCAGCAGCAGAAGAAGCGGAACCCGCAATAGTTCCCGCAGATGAGATTTGCGGCGCAGAGGCTCAGGCAGAGCCGGTCCGGGCTTATGCCGGAGCTGTAGCGCACGCTGTAGTTGTCGTAAAAGTCGCCTCCGCCCTGGATCTGTTCCAAAAGTCTTCTGTATTCTTCATTGTCCGGCTCTATCTCCACGGCTTTTTTGGCCGCCTCAAGGGCGGCGACCCGGTTGCCCATATAGAGGTTGGCACCACCGTTGAGATAGTACCACCGGGCGTCCCGCTCTCTGACGGGCACGCCGGACAGAGCGTTCAGCGCCTCTCTGTACATGCCGTTTCGTATATAATTCACCGCGGCGGTATACTCGCTCCGCTCGCTCTGCCGGTATTGGCCGGCGCCGCCGTTCCAGTTCCCCCAGGGGCCCCAGCCGTAGGCGCTGCCGCCGTACTGCTGATAGGCGCCGCCCGAGCCATAGGCCGTCTGCTGCTGGGCGCCGCCGTTTTTTATCTGGTCGTAGGCGGCGTTTATTTCGTTCATCTTCTCTGCGGCATATTGGTCCCCCGGGTTGAGGTCCGGGTGATATTTCTTTGTGAGCTCCCGGTAGGCTTTTTTTATTTCATCGTCGCTGGCGTCCGGCG
>DBGBEC010000306.1:0-5415 GCA_048477415.1 Candidatus Limivicinus sp.
ACATGGAGCCTATCTCCGAGCAGGCCAGGCTTCTGCCTCCCGGGTCCTTCACGCTCCATTTATAATCCTGGGCATAGGTGGCCGAGACCACGAACGAGGCCCATCCCCCCTCCGTCACTGTTTCGGCACCGGGGTGCTTTATTATGTTCGGGGGCCAGATGGCGGGAGTGAAGTCCCGTTTCAGCACGACGGAACGGCCGGTCTCGTCCCGGCTCACGTCCACGGCGGAATTGTTCAGATAGGCGGACAGCCCCTCGGAAAATACATATCCCTCATAGGCCTCAAGGCATATCTCAAGATGGTAGAGGCCAGTGCCGAAATAATCCGTCTCCGGCTGATAATTCTCGTCATACCAGGTGATATAGCTGACATAGCAGCCCTCTGTGCTGGTGGCGGCGGTGATGAAGGCCACCTCCATAAGCGCTACCGGGGTATAGGAGGTGGTGGCGAGCACTTTGTCGATGGGCGTCTCCGCCCCGGCACGAGGCTGGAAAGAAAAGGCGGCGGACAAAAGAAGACACAGGCACAGAAGCCCCGTCCAAAGGGCTTTCAAAGGCTTGCTCATACAGACCCTCCTCCAAACGAAATATGCGGAATATGTAATTTCATTATATATTTTGTCCCCAGCCCGGTCAAGCGCAAAAAGGCCCCAGGAAAGATTTTACAGCATTGTATTTTGCGGCTCTTCTGCTATAATAAAAAGCATTTAAAGGGCCGGAGGCGGAGAAAGATGAGAAAGTACATGGCGGGAAACTGCGACATAGCCGTTATAGGCGCGGGCCACGCCGGGATAGAGGCGGCGCTGGCGGCGGCAAGGCTCGGGATGGACACAATATGCTTCACCGTCAACCTGGACAGCGTGGGCAATATGCCCTGTAATCCGGCCATAGGCGGCACCGGCAAGGGGCACCTTGTGCGGGAACTGGACGCTCTTGGCGGCGAGATGGCCCGGGCGGCTGACAAGGCCTGCATACAATACAGGATGCTGAACCTGGGCAAGGGCCCGGCGGTCCACTCGCTGAGAGCCCAGGCCGACAGGCGGCGTTATCAGGAGGTGATGAAGCACTGTCTTGAAAGACAGGAAGATCTTCGCCTGAAGCAGGCGGAGGTGGTGGATATAGATGTGGAGGGGGGCAGGGTCCGCTCTCTGACTACCCACACTGGGGCGGTGTATACCTGCCGGGCCATCATTATCGCTTCCGGCACCTATCTGGACAGCCGGGTGATAGTGGGCGAATCCCTGCGCAGCTCCGGGCCGGACGGGCTGGCCGCGGCGGTCCCCCTGGCGGAGCGGCTGCGGGATCTGGGGCTCAGCATGCGCCGTTTCAAAACCGGCACACCGCCCAGGGTGAACGCCCGCTCGGTGGACTTTTCAAAGATGGAGCTTCAGGAGGGGGACAGGGAGCCCGAGGCCTTTTCCTTCGAGACCGGCTCAGCTCCCGAGAACCGGGCCGTCTGCTATCTGACCTATACCAACGAGGACACCCACAGCATCATCCGGGAGAATCTGGACAGAAGCCCCATATACTCCGGCGTTATAGAGGGGGTGGGCCCCAGATACTGCCCCAGCATAGAGACCAAGGTGATGACCTTTGCCGACAAGCCCCGGCACCAGCTTTTTGTGGAGCCCATGGGCCTGGAGACAGAGGAGCTCTATATCCAGGGATTCTCCTCCTCCCTGCCGGAGGAGGTGCAGGAGCGGATGCTCCACACCGTGCCCGGTCTCGAGCGGGCGGAGATGACCCGCTGCGCCTACGCCATAGAGTACGACTGCATAGATCCTACGGAGCTATACCCCAGCCTGGAGAGCAAGAAGATATCCGGACTATATGGCGCGGGCCAGTTCAACGGCTCCTCCGGCTACGAGGAGGCGGCGGTGCAGGGCTTTGTGGCCGGGGTAAACGCGGCCCTTAAGCTGAAGGGGGAAAAGCCCCTTATCCTCAGCCGGGCCCAGTGCTATATCGGCGCACTTATAGACGACCTTGTTACCAAGGGCACAAACGAGCCCTATCGGATGATGACCTCCCGCAGCGAGTACAGGCTGCTCCACCGCCAGGACAACGCCGACGAGAGACTGAGCCATATAGGTCTAAAAATAGGCCTGGTTAGCCCGGAGCGGCACCAGCGTGTGCTTGAAAAGTACAGGATGGTGGAGGAGGAACTGAAGCGGCTTGAAAAGCGGCGCATTTCCCCCTCTCCGGAGCTGAAGGCCCTTATGGAGGCCCGGGGCACCGCCCCCATCGAGACCGGGGCCTCCCTGGCGGAGCTTATCCGCCGGCCCCAGCTCAGCTATAGCGACCTGGCCCCCTTCGACCCTGGGGCTCCGGCGCTGCCCCGGGCGGTCAGGGAGCAGGCGGAGATACGGCTGAAATATGATGGATATATAAAACGCCAGCTCAAGCAGGTGGCGGAATTCCAGCGCCTGGAGAGCCGCCGCCTGCCGCCGGATATAGACTATGACCAGGTCCGGGGCCTGCGCCTGGAGGCACGGGAAAAGCTGAAGCGGATACGACCGGAGAACTTCGGCCAGGCCGGGCGGATATCCGGGGTGTCCCCGGCCGACGTCTCGGTGCTGATGATATATGTGGAGGGCGGTAAATGAAGATCGTTCTTGGTTTCTCCGGCGGAGTGGACTCCGCCCTGTCCGCCCTGCTGCTTAAACGGGCGGGACATCAGGTATACGGCCTGTATCTGGACAACAGCGACGAAGCGGCCCGGCAGGATGCCCTGAAAGGGGCGGAGCTTCTTGGCGTTCCCCTGGAGATACAGGATGTAAAGGCTGAGCTTGAAGAGCGGGTCTGCCGTCCCTTCCAGGCCGCCTATCTCCGGGGCGAGACGCCGAACCCCTGCATAATCTGCAACCCGGCGCTCAAGTTCAAGGCCCTGCTCGAAGCGGCGGACAGGCTCGGGGCGGAAAAGATCGCCACCGGCCACTATGCCCGGGCCGTGGATGGGGCCATATACAAGGGCCGCAGCGCCAACGATCAGAGCTATATGCTCTGCCGCCTGAAAAGAGAGCAGGCCGAACGTCTGCTCCTGCCGCTGGGGGAGTTTGAGAAGAAAGAGGTCCGTGCCATGGCCGGGGAGGCGGGCCTTCTGGCAGCGAAGAAGCCCGACAGCATGGAGATATGCTTCATCCCCGACAAGGACTACCAGGGCTGGCTCTCCCGGCGGGGCGAGCTGCCGCCGGAGGGGGACCTAATGTTCCACGGCGAAAAGCTGGGCCGGCACGGGGGCATACACCGATATACAGTGGGCCAGCGGCTCCCAGGGCTGTGGCAGGGAAGAAAGCTCTATATCTCCCGCATCGTCCCTGAGGAGGACCTGGTAGAGCTGGCCCTGTGGGAGGAGCTGTTCAAAACAGATATCCTCGCCAGGGACTTTAACTGGCTCTGTCCGCCGCCTGAAGGGGAGATAGAGGCCAGTGTCCGCGTCCGGCACACAAAATGGGAAAATCCCCCCTGCCGTGCCGCGGCAAAGGGGGACATGGTCCGCATAAAATGTGAAGAGCCGGTAAGGGCTCCCGCTCCCGGCCAGTCCGCCGTGCTCTATCAGGGGGACAGGCTCCTGGGCGGCGGCTTTATCGTCAGAGAGGGACAAGATGAAGAAAGAACTGTTTGACCAGCCCTGGATGAGCTGGGCCGTGGAGATACAGAGCATCGCCCAATGCGGCCTTGCCTATGTGAAGGACCCCTTTGACAGGGAGCGGTATCAGCGCCTGCGGGACATCTCGGCGGAGATGCTGGCCCTGGGCGCCGGGATAGAGACGGCGAAGGCAAGGGACATATTTTGCTGCGAAAAGGGATATCAGACGCCAAAGCTCGTCACCCGGGCGGCAGTATTCCGGGATGGAAGGATCCTCCTTGTGAAGGAGAGCAACGGACTTTGGTCCCTGCCGGGGGGCTGGACGGATGTGACAGAGACCATAGGCTCCAATACCGTGAAGGAGACCTTTGAAGAGGCTGGCCTGCGGGTGGAGCCGGAGCGGCTTGTAGCCCTTATTGACCGGGACAGGTATAAAAAGCCATCCTTTCCCTTCGGCATAACAGAGGCCTTTGTCCTCTGTCGCCTGATAGGCGGCAGTTTTCACCGGAACGTGGAAACCAGCGCCGCAGATTTCTTCTCCCTGGAGGCTCTGCCGCCCCTGGACCCGGCCCGCTGCGCCATAGAGGAGCTGGAACTCTGCTTCCGGGCGGCGGCGGACGAAAGCTGGCAGCCGGTGTTCGACTGAGCCTATTCCCGGGCTGTCGTTTCCCAGCCCGGGAGGGGGAGCCGCTGCATAGCGCCGAATATTTTGGACTTCATGTCCGGGTAAGCCCTGCTCATGTCCGTGAGCAGGGTCTTTATTTCATGCCGCTTGCTGGCCTTGTCCTGGGGGCAGGGGTTTTCCACCACGGGCACATCCAGTTCCCGGCTCAGCCTGGCTATCCGCTGCTCCCCGACATAGATAAGGGGCCGTATCTGGGTCACGCCGGAACGGTCCAGGAATGTCACCGGACGAAAGCAGCTTATCCGCCCCTCAAACAGCAGGCTCATCATAAAGGTCTCCACCGCGTCGTCAAAATGGTGGCCCAAGGCTAACTTGCTTATGCCCCGCTCCTTTATGGCCCCGTTCAAGGCTCCTCTGCGCATTTTGGCGCAGAGGGAACAGGGATTCGGCTCCCGGCGGACGTCAAATACCACCTCTTTTATATCGGTTTTAAGGCAGGTGTAAGGTATCTCCAGCTCGGAGCAGAGCTTTTTAACGGGGCTGAAGTCCATGCCATCAAAGCCTAACTCTATGGTTATGGCCTCAAGCTCAAAGGGTTTGGGATAATAGCCCTTAAGGTGCTTGAGAGCAAGGAGCAGCAGCATGCTGTCCTTCCCTCCCGAGACACCTACCGCGACCCGGTCTCCCGCGTCTATCATGGCGTAGTCGTCCACAGCCCTGCGCACAAAGCCGGTGAATTCGTTTAGAAGCTTTTCCATACGCACCTCGGAAATTTAAAAAATCGTTTTGAGTATCAACGAGAAAACAAGAGATTTCAAGAGCATTGAGGAGTTATGAATATCAAAATTAAAATACTCGTTGACAGGCCCGTCCATCTGTGGTATAAACATAGGGCGCGCTTGGGAAATATTGTAGCAAGCGCCGCCCCGATTGTCAAAACATTTAATTCTATACGGAGGCACAGAACATGTCTACAACCATGCTGACCAAGGAGTCTGTTACCCGCAAGTGGTACGTCCTTGACGCGGCGGGCAAGCCCCTGGGCAAGACCGCTGCTCTCGCCGCGGACATCCTTCGCGGTAAGCTCAAAACCGACTATACCCCCCACATTGACTGCGGCGACTATGTCATCGTCATAAACGCCAAGGAAGCCGTCCTTACCGGCAAGAAGCTGGAGCAGAAGTATTACAGGACCCATTCCGGCT
>DBGBEC010000307.1:0-3808 GCA_048477415.1 Candidatus Limivicinus sp.
GATGGCTCGCTTTATGTGCTGTTTGATGGAACGTGGGGTTGCAAAATAGAAATGTGGTTTAGCGATGAAGTGTCTTACTGCATCGACAGTCGAGATCCAGATGAATACGATCCGTATTGGCTTGGCTCAACAATGATGATCGAGGATGGTTTTTTGTACTTCGTGGATGATGAAGAAGTGAAGGTCGCAGAGATCACAGACAATTATTGCTGGTTCAAATCTAAAAAGCTGAAGTATCATGTAATTCCCAATAAATAAAGAGGCCGTTAAATAAAATATTCGGCGGTGATCAACATACCGCCGAATATCAGTATACAGGTGAAATACAGCTCTCACTCCTGGGGAGCCTTTGGGGTGAACATCAGGTTCATGTCGGTTTCGCCGGAGATGCCGGGGATGGTGGCGCTGAAGGTGTACTGCCACATGTCCGCGGCATAGTAAAAGTCCGGGAAGTCGCCGGGGACGGCCAGCCAGAATTTATAGTCGGTCAGCTTTGAAAGGTCAAAGCCGTAGTAACCCAGATAGCGGTTGAAATATACACAGGGCTCGTAACCGGCGTTTTTTATGGTCTCGCAGAAAGCGATCGCGCACTGGTCAAGTATTTCCGTGTCAAGGCCGGTGGTCCTGGCCTCGCCGTCTATTTTTTCCCAGTCGAACACGATGGGCAGGCTTATTTCATATCCGGATATCCTGTCCAGGACAAACTCTGCCTCTTCTATGGCCTCCTGAACGTTTATGGCCTGGGAGAAAATGTATACCCCAACATCCAGGCCGTTTTCAAGAGCGCCCTCTATATTGCGCTGAAAGTATGGATCCTCAAAAAGCCCGCCCTCGGTATATCCTCTGTAGCCAAGGCGTATTATGGCGAAATCCAGGTCCTTTGCGGCCTGCTGCCAGTCGATCTCATACTGATGTTCCGATACGTCGATCCCGCGCCGCACCTCGTAGTCGTCCCCCGTATAGTGTGGCTGGCCGTTTACTATCCTGAAATCAGCCTGGACAAATGGGTTTACATCCACCCCTTCAAGAGGCGTCATCCACACCATGCCGAAGCCATCGTCGATATACACCTGCCCCTCGTGGGGGTCTGGCTCGGGCCTGTTTTTTACCACGAGCACGATGATAATGGCGGCCAGGACCAAAATAAGTATTAGGGCTATTACAAGCGCTGTTTTGTATCTTATGGCTGTTTTCATCCAAATCTCCTGTCTGTTCCGCGTTATACGACACGAACTGCCAGAGATTTTAACACAAATTCTCCCGCTTTTCAATCCGGGGCACAGCCGCCCGGAGGGTTCTTAAGAAAAATTTGGAATTTAATAAAAATTCTTGTTGACAAAAGGGGCCGCGTTTGCTATTATAGTCAAGCCGGTTAAATGCTGGTGTAGCTCAGTTGGTAGAGCAGCTGATTTGTAATCAGCAGGTCGGGGGTTCGAGTCCGTCCACCAGCTCCAGACCGCATACAGACAGGACGAATCAAATATGGGGGATTTCCCGAGTGGCCAAAGGGGACAGACTGTAAATCTGCTGGCGATGCCTTCGGTGGTTCGAATCCACCATCCCCCACCAAGAAAGCGACTGATTTATCAGTCGCTTTTTTAATGATAAAAAATCCCATTGGCTCCGGCAACAGGCGGGATATGGGTATTTAGGCCTTGAAGTGTGGGGAGCGACGTGGTATGCTTAAGCAGGGGCGTGACTGCCGCGATGGTTCTTGCTTTCTGACATTTCCCATTGTTCCGGCATGCACGGCCATCCAGGGCCGTGATCATGGAAAGGAGAATAAAATGTTCGATTTTGACGATGATTTTGTCGATCAGATGTGTGAATATGACCTGTATTACAACACCTTTAAAGATGACTCCAACGACCCCTTTGTGAGGCCGCCGAAGAAGAAACAGGACCTATCCGAGCTCACAGAGGCCGAACGCCAAAGGAACATAAAGGTGAACCGCATTGGCTGCCTTATCGGTGTTCTGTGCGTCGTGTATGTCGTTTTGGGCCTTATTTTTTTACGCTGACCTCCCGCCGCCCTCTTAAAGCACGTCGAAGCCCGCCATCCTCAGTGCGCTTTTTATCGCTTCGTCCGCTTTTCCGCTGGATATGTATTCGTTCAGCGCCGGTTCCATAAATTCTCGTGCTCCGGGCATGTGGTATGCTTCTGCCCCGCTCTCCACTATCGGCGCAAGGGGGCTGCCGTCGTTGCCGCCGAACAGGTTTTGAAGCCCCGCGACGCGCGCTATCAGCTTCAGCCTCATTATTACAGGCAAATATTTTGCCGCAGGGCCTTTGGTCTTGCGGTTTTGCTGTAATTATGGTATGTTTTACCAGAATGATATTTTTGGATATACCGGGGAGGCGGGACACATATGGTTATGGACAAACACCTTCCGGCGGTGCTTCTGGACCTGGATGACACTTTGTTGGACTTTCATAAGGCCGAGGCGATCGCCCTTACGAAGACTCTCGTTGGCATGGGGATAGAGCCAAAGGAGAACACCATAAAAAGATACAGCCAGATAAATGCCCGCCAGTGGGAGCTCCTGGAGGAGGGGAAGGCCACGCGAGAGCAGGTGCTGACAAACCGCTTTGAGATACTCTTTAAGGAGCTTGGCATAGAGCGCTCAGGCTATGAGGCGAGGCTCTCTTATGAGGGGCACCTTGCTGTCGGTCATTATTTTATGGATGGGGCTCAGGAGCTTCTTGAAACTTTAAAGGGGAGCTATGTCCTTTATATAGTTTCAAACGGCACCGCCGTTGTTCAGGACGGCCGCATCAAGAGCGCGGGGATAGCCCCCTATTTCAAAGAGATCTTTATATCCGAGCTCATAGGCTTCAATAAGCCGGACCCGGAATTTTTCCGCCTCTGCTTTGAGCGGATGGAGGGCTTTGAAAAAGAGCGCTGCATAATAGTGGGGGACAGCCTGAGCTCCGATATAAAGGGCGGAATAAACGCAGGGATAAATACCTGCTGGTACAATCCCAGGGGAAAGACGCCCCGGGAGGATATAAAGCCGGACTATGAGATAAAGAGCCTTAACGAACTGCCAAAGCTTCTTGAAAAGCTTTTTTGAGGAGGATCTTTATGGACCTGGAGGACATAAGAAGGATAGAAAGCGAAGCGGAGCGGGTAGGGAAGATATACGAGATATTCAACGAGGACAGGCGACTGAACCGGGGCCAGGCCGCGAGAGTGGAGTTTTTGACGACGGTCAGATACATTGAAAAGTATCTGCGGCCTGGGGCGAGGCTCCTGGATATAGGAGCGGGAGCCGGGGAGTACAGCCTGTATTTTGCCGGACAGGGCTGTCGGGTATCCTCTCTTGAACTGGCGGAGAGGAATATTGAGGCTTTTCGTAAAAAAATCAGGCCCGATGATAAAATAGAGCTGCGCCGGGGCAATGCCCTTGAACTGTCATGTTATGAGGATGAGAGTTTTGACTGTGTGCTTCTTATGGGGCCGCTGTATCATCTGGAGAGCTTTGAAGACAGGCTCAAATGTGTGCTTGAGGCGAAGCGGGTATGCAAAAGAGACGGAAAGATGTTTTTCTCCTTCATTTCCCATGACTTTCTGTTTCTGACCGAGTTTTGCTATGACAACGAGTTTTTCCTGAAGGGCAGCTATGACAGGGAGAGCCTCAGGCTGGAGGATTTTCCCTTCGTTTTCAGCCGTCCCGGCGAGTGTATCGAACTGCTTGAAACGGCGGGGATAAGGCTCCTTCATTCCCTGGCCACAGACGGCGCGAGCGAGCTGCTTGAAGAGCTTATAGACAAAATGGACCCGGAGAGCTACAGCCAGTACCTGCGC
>DBGBEC010000308.1:0-7854 GCA_048477415.1 Candidatus Limivicinus sp.
TTGTAGAGGTCATGCTTGTAAGCGCTGACGAGTCCATGCTGGGCAAGTACTGAGACCGGGGATCCCGGCCTTTCGGGAGGAAGACTATGAAACTGAAAGAAATTCTGAAAAATGTGGATATAACAGAGGTAAAGGCGGACCTGGAAAGGGAGATAGGCGGCATATGCTATGACTCACGCCAGGTAAAGCCGGGAGATCTCTTCGTGGCCGTAAAGGGCTTTGAGGCAGACGGACACAGGTTCATCCCCGCCGCCATCCAGAAGGGAGCCGCCGCCGTGCTCTGCCAGAGCCTGCCGGAGACGGACTGTGAGTATGTCCTCACGGAGGATTGCCGCCTGGGCCTTGCCCTGGCCAGCCGCGAGTTTTTCGGTGCCCCGGCGAGGGAGATGGTGATGATAGGCATAACCGGCACCAGCGGAAAAACCACCTCCAGCTATCTCATAAAGCACCTGCTGGAGACGGAGCTGGGGGCTAAGGTGGGGCTCATCGGCACCAACGGCAATATGATAGGCGATGAGCTCCTGCACACTGAGCATACCACCCCGGAAAGCTATGAGCTGCACCGGCTTTTCCGGGAAATGGCGGACAGGGGATGCAGCCATGTGGTCATGGAAGTCTCTTCCCACTCCCTGACTTTGGAACGGGTGGCCGGGATAGAATACGACGTATCACTGTACACTAACCTCAGCCAGGACCATCTGGATTTTCACGGCAGCATGGAAGATTATGCCGCCGCCAAGAAAAAGCTTTTTGACCAGAGCCGCCTGGGCTGCTTCAACGCCGACGACGCCTGGGCCGCCTATATGATGGAAGGGGCCGCCTGCCGGAAGATAAGCTTTTCCGCCCAGTCGGATCAGGGCGACCTTACGGGCAAGGACATCCGGCTCTCTGCCTCAGGGGTCAGGTTCGCTGCGGTGTACGGCGGCGAGCTCGCCCTTACGAAGCTTGCCATTCCCGGCTTTTTCTCGGTGCAGAACGCGCTGGGCGTCATGGCCGTGGGCTTGGGTCTGGGCATAAGCCTGGAGGGCTGCGCCAGGGCCATGAAAAGCGCCCGGGGGGTGAAGGGTCGGCTTGAGCTTGTGCCCACGGACGAGGATTTCTCCGTCATAATCGACTATTCCCACAAGCCAGACGCCCTTGAGAGCGTGCTCAAGACCCTGCGCCCGGTGACAAAGGGGCGGCTCATCTGCCTTTTCGGCTGCGGCGGCGACCGGGATCGGGGCAAGCGCCCCCTTATGGCTGCTATCGCCGCGGATAACTCCGACCTTGTGATAATCACGAGCGACAACCCCCGCACCGAGGATCCCCAGGCCATAATCGACGAGATCGCCCAGGGCCTGAAGGGCAAGCGCACCCCGAGCAAGCAGATATGCGACCGGGAAGAGGCTATCGCCTGGGCTATTGACAAGGCCTGTGCCGGTGATGTAATATTACTGGCCGGGAAGGGCCACGAGGATTATCAGGTCCTGGGCCACGAAAAGCGCCACATGGACGAACGGGAGATAGTGGCCGAATATTTGAAGAAGAGAAAGAAAACGCGCTGAGCGGCGCGGACTGATGGTGATTGAGATGACGATAAAGCTGATAACCGCGTTTGTCCTGGCCTTCCTTTTTTCGACGGCCTTTGGGAAGTTCTATATCCCCTGGCTCCGCAAGGAGAAGGCCCGCCAGTCCATAAGGGAGGACGGACCAAGCTGGCACATGTCAAAAAGCGGAACCCCAACGATGGGAGGGGTGATGTTCATTGCCGCCGCCGCCTTCGTATGCCTCACTGTTGGCTTTGAGGGCATGATCCATGGGCGCTGGGTGCATATTTTCGTGCTGATCTTCGCCTCCGTCTTCGGGGCCATCGGCTTTCTGGACGACTGGGAGAAGATAAGGAAAAAGCAGAACCTGGGTCTTACGGCAAAGGCCAAGTTCCTGCTCCAGCTCGCGGCGGCCCTGGCCTTTGTGCTGCTCATGCGGAATATAGGCTATCTCAGACCTGATCTGTACATCCCCTTCCTGCAAAAGACCGTCAACATGCCCGAGTGGCTGTATTTCATATTCGCCGCCTTCGTTATCGTCGGCACAGTGAACTCTGTTAACCTCACCGACGGGATAGACGGCCTTGCGGCCGGCACCTCTGTGCCCGTGTGCCTGTTTTTCGTTGCCGTGACCTATGCCTGGGGCCAGGAGTATCTGGAACTGGGCGTCTTCGCCTCCGCCATGGTGGGTGGGCTCATGGGCTTTTTAGTGTATAACTTTAACCCGGCCAAGGTTTTCATGGGCGACACGGGCTCTCTGTTTTTGGGGGGCGCGGTGGCCGCCATGGCCTTTGCCTACGATATGCCCCTTATCCTCATCACCCTGGGCATTATCTACATAATCGAGACTCTGTCCGATATAATCCAGGTAACATACTTCAAGCTCTCCCACGGGAAAAGAGTGTTCAAAATGGCCCCCTTCCATCATCATCTGGAACTGGGCGGCTGGACAGGGAAAAAGTGGAAGGAAAAGGAGCTTTTTTTCCTGTTTTCAGGCATATCTCTGCTCTTTGCAATCATATCATTTATAGGGGTGTATCAGCGCTTCGCCCTGTAATGATGTGATATGAAAGTCGGGGAGGTGGAACAATGCGCTATGACAGCGCCCGCCTCGCCGGCTTTTCGGCCTTGAAGGAGAAGCCGCGCCGCGGCAGCATCGACACGAGCTTTTTCCTCCTGGTGCTGCTTCTGCTCTCGACAGGGGTGATAATGGTCCTGTCCTCCAGCTATGCCAGGGCCTATTATGACCCGGGCAATGTGACCGGGGGCAACGCCGTTTATTACTTTGTCCGCCAGCTTATTTTTGCCCTGCTGGGCCTTGGGGTGATGCTGTTCGCCTCGACCCTGTCCATGAGCTTTTACCGGCGTTTCACGCCCCACTTCATCGCTCTTACCCTGGTGCTCCTGCTGCTGGTGCCCATTATAGGCGTCAAGGCCAACGGAGCCAGGCGCTGGCTGGATATAGCCGGGCTTTCGATCCAGCCCTCTGAGCTTGCCAAGCTCGGTGTTATTCTTGGCTTTTCCATGCTCATCTGCCGTTTCAGGGGGCGGATGAAGAGCTTTAAATACGGGATCCTGCCCTTTGGGGCGGCCCTTATACTGATAGTGGGCCTGCTGGTGCTTGAGCCCCACTTCTCCGCCTCCATCATCATCATCGCCATAGGCGGGGTGATGATGTTCCTGGGCGGGGTGGGCCTGGGCTGGTTTGCCGCGGCCCTGGGGGCCGCAGGCCTGGGTCTTGGCGTTCTGCTTACTTTTTTCCCCTATGCCTCCAGCCGGATAAGTACCTGGCTCGACCCGTTTTCAAGCGCCACCGACGAGGGCTATCAGATAGTCCAGTCTCTGTACTCCATTGGTTCCGGCGGCCTGAGCGGCCTGGGCCTTGGCAGGAGCCGGCAGAAATTCCTGTACCTTCCGGAGGAACACAACGACTTTATCTTCTCCGTGGTCTGCGAGGAGCTGGGCTTTATTGGGGCGGCGCTTATCCTCGTCCTGTTTGCCCTGCTCATACTCCGCGGCTTCTGGATAGCCATCCACTGCGCCGAGCGCTTTGATTTCCTGGTCTGTGCCGGTATAAGCTCGCTGCTTGCGATACAGGTCTTTTTAAATGTGGCCGTGGTCACGAATCTGGTGCCCTGCACCGGGATATCCCTGCCCTTCTTCAGCTTCGGCGGCACAGCCCTGCTTATCCAGATGGGGGAGATGGGGATAATACTCAGCGCCTCAAGAGACATACTCGAAAGAAAGGGATGACAGATATATGAAATTCATTCTGACCTGCGGCGGTACCGCCGGACACATAAATCCCGCCCTGGCCGTGGCGGGGCGGCTGAAAGAGCTTATGCCCGACTGCGAGCTGCTGTTTATCGGGGCCGAGGGGAAGATGGAGATGGAGCTTGTGCCCCGGGAGGGATATAAGATACTCCCCATCAGGATAACGAACCTCAGCCGCGGCCGGAGCCTTAAGGCCCTTTCCCACAACCTGAAGACCCTTAGAAACGTGGTGGCCTCCGGCCGGGAGGCAAAAAGGATAATAAAAGACTTCGCGCCCGACGCCGTTATAGGCACCGGCGGCTATGTGTGCTACCCCGTGCTGAAGGCCGCGGCGGCGCAGGGCGTTCCCACCGCAGTCCACGAGAGCAACGCCGCCCCCGGCCTGACCACGAAGCTTCTCGCAAAGAAGGTGGATAGGGTCATGGTGGGCTTTGAGGAGAGCCGGGAGGCCTATCCCAGGCCGGAGCTTGTCCATGTGACCGGCACTCCCGTCAGGGGCGGCTTCGCCTGCCATACGAAAAACTCCGCCAAGGCGGAGCTGGGCCTGCCGCTGGAGCTGCCCCTTGTGGTGTCGGTCTGGGGCTCTCTGGGCGCGGGGCACATGAACGGGATAATGTCCCAGATGCTCCCTCTTATGTCCGGCCAGAAAAAATTCCGCCTTATCCACGCCGCGGGCAGCAGATATTATAAGGAGATGTGCGGAAAATTAGATGAGAATAAGCTCGACCTGGGCCTCTGCGGAGCAGAGCTGAGGGAGTATATATACGATATGCCCCGGGTGATGGCGGCGGCGGACCTTATCCTCTGCCGTGCAGGCGCCTCTACTCTGGCGGAGCTCACGTATATGGGCAAACCAGTTATCATCGTCCCCTCGCCGAACGTCACAAACAACCACCAGGAGAAAAACGCCCGGGTGCTTGAAAAAGCAGGGGGCGCTAAAGTGCTGCTGGAGGGCGAGTTTGACGCTCAAAGCCTCTATGACAGCATACTCAGCCTGATGGACTCACCGGCGGAGCTTGAGCGCATGTCTGCCGCCATGGCCTCTCTGGCCGCACCCGGGGCCACGGACCGGATATGCGATATCATCCTGGATATGGCCAGGAAAAACGAAAATTAAAGCCGAACAGAGCACAACACCGCCTCCCGTGGCATATGATGGCATGATTTGAATGCACGGGGGGTTTTTTTATGGATATATGGCATATACGCGGCGGAAACAGACTTCAGGGCGCCTGCTTCGTTCAGGGCTCTAAAAACGCCTCACTCCCCATAATAGCCGCCTCAATAATCGCTCCTGCCAGAAGCGAGCTGAGCAACGTCCCCCAGCTAAGGGATGTGGACGCGGCCCTGCGCATATTGAGGCACCTCGGCTGCACGGCGGAGCAGCGGGGAGGAGACGTGTACATAGATTCGAGAGCCCTTTCCGACAGCGGCATTCCCCATTCGCTCATGGTGGAAATGCGCTCTTCCGTCATCTTTATGGGGGCCCTTATCGCCCGCTGCGGCGAGGCAAGGCTCTCTCTGCCCGGGGGCTGCCAGCTTGGCAAGCGGCCTATAGACCTGCATCTTTCCGCCTTGCGCCAGATGGGCGCGGAGATAGAGGAGAACGGGGGCGAGATATACTGCCGGGCCCATTCGCTTAGGGGCGCGGAGATAGAGCTGCCCTTTCCAAGCGTGGGAGCCACCGAAAATGTCATGCTGGCCGCCTGCGCCGCGAAGGGGGATACCATCCTCCACGGCGCGGCCCGGGAGCCGGAGATATGCGCCCTTCAGGACTACCTATGCGCCATGGGCGCGGATATAAGCGGCGCCGGAAGCGGCACGCTGCGTATCCGCGGCATGACGCCGAAGGATAATATCGTTCAGCGGGTGATCCCCGACAGGATAGTCGCCGCTACCATCGCCTGCGCCGCGGCCGCCGCCGGCGGGGATGTGGAGCTGCGCGCGGTGGACCCCGACCAATTTTCTACGGTCCTGCACTTCCTAAATCAGGCAGGCTGTGATATAATAAAAGGGAAGCGCTCTGTGCGCATAAGATCGGAGGGAAGGCTCCAGGCTGTTGGTCAGATATCCACAGCGCCCTATCCCGGCTTTCCCACCGACGCCCAGCCTGTTTTGATGGCCGCCCTTTTAAAGGCCGAGGGCCGGACCGTCATATATGAGAACATCTTTGAAAACCGCTACCGGCAGGTGCCGGAACTCAGGCGGCTTGGGGCGGATATCGTAAGTTCCGGCAACACGGCGGAGATCTGGGGGGTGGAGCGCCTAAGAGGCGCGGCCCTGACGGCAACGGACCTGCGGGGCGGAGCGGCGATGATAGTGGCCGGCCTTTCGGCCCAGGGTGAAACGGTCATCTGTGACGACGGCCATGTGAACCGGGGCTACGAGCGCTTTGACATGTGCCTTCGCTCTCTTGGGGCGGATATTTACCTTGAATATTAAAATGTGAGCCACAGCCCGGCTGTACAACAGGCCGGGCCCCTGGGCGCGGGTGAGAGCCCGACGGCCAGGGCTTCAGCGCGGAAATGGAGAAAAATTATGGCGTTAAGGCAGAAGAAAGAGGGGGCCCCGGGCGGCAGACGGCGTCTGCTGAAGAAGTCCGGCGGGAGCAGCGGCTTCAGCGGCCCTCTGGTGTTTTTTGTGGTGGTCGTGGCGGCGATTTTTGTAATGAGCGTGTTTTTTCGTGTTTCAGATATACAGGTCGAGGGGAATACTCATTATACAGACGAGGAGATAATAAGGGCTATAGACATCGAGCAGGGGGACAATCTCTTCTTCTTCGACCGCTTCGGCACCATAAGCCGGGTATTTGCCAAGCTCCCCTATGTAGAAGAAGTGACGGTGGAGCGCAGCCTGCCGAACAAGGTGCTCGTAACAGTGGTAGAGAGCGAGGCCCTTGCCTATCTCTCCCTGGGCGACGAGAACTGGACCCTTGACCATAGCTGCAAGATCCTGGGCAAGGCGGCCGAAGGGGAGACGGGCACGCTCATCCCCGTGGTGGGCCTTAAGCCCGGCACCCTCCTCATCGGCGAGCAGCTCCAGACCGAGGACGGAGACCAGGCCGCCGTCGATCATCTTTCCGAGGTGCTGTACCAGATGGAGGCCAGGGGGCTCAGCAGCCAGGTCACTCGCCTGGATCTCAGCGACCTTGACGCGGTGGAGTTTTCCTATGGCGGGAAATACACTGTGATCCTGGGCGACAGCTCCCAGACAGAATATAAATTCGGCATGTTCGTGGCCGTGCTGGACAAGCTCCTTGAGGGAGATGTGGGAATTATAGATGTTTCCGACACCTCGGCCGCTCATTTCAGCCCAAATTAGGCGCAAATTACAATTTGTTTACAAAAAAATTCAGAAAAATAAAAAAATCTATTGACCCTGGGGAAAAAATGTAATAATATATGGAATACCGACACATGAATTTCCCACAGCGTTGTGATGTAAGAATAGACAGGGAGGCAAGAATATGGACTTTAAAGCCGAAACAGGTCCGGAGAATGTTGTAACTATCAAGGTGGTTGGAGTCGGCGGGGCTGGCAACAACGTGGTAAACAGAATGGTAAAAGCCGGCACCCAGGGTGTTGAGTTTATTGCTATAAATACCGACAAGCAGGCTCTGGCCGTGTCCAATGCGGACCAGAAGCTTCAGATCGGTGAGAAGATGACCAGGGGTCAGGGCGCGGGCTCAGACCCGGAGATCGGCAAGCGCTCCGCCGAGGAGAGCCGCAACAACATCGCCAAGGCCATCGAGGACTCAGACATGGTGTTCATAACCGCCGGCATGGGCGGCGGCACAGGCACCGGCGCGGCCCCCACGGTGGCGGAGATCGCCCGCGAGGCCGGGATCCTCACCGTTGGCGTTGTGACAAAGCCCTTCAAGTTCGAGGGCAAGCGCCGCATGGACCAGGCCAACGCCGGCATAAAGGACATGCTTGGCCGGGTGGATTCTCTGCTCATCATCCCCAATGACAGGCTCAAGTTCGCCACCGACCAGAAGGTCACTCTGGCCAACGCTTTCGAGATAGCCGACGATGTTCTCCGCCAGGCCGTGACG
>DBGBEC010000309.1:0-5261 GCA_048477415.1 Candidatus Limivicinus sp.
GCCCTGCCCCTTCTGGTCCAGGCCCTGTGCTCCGGGCACCTGGAGAGCTGCCGCCGGGAGCAGGACATGAGCGTATGGGAGCTCATCCCGGAAGACGGCACGAGCGTCTCGGTCTGGCTGGAGGAGGGGCCCCTGGTCCCCGTGAAGGCGGAGATTTATCTGGAAGGGCGGCTGTGGGCAAGCTGCCTGATAGAAAACTGGAAATAAGGTCAGGTGAAACAAAGATGAAGGATATGCAAAAGAGAAGCTGGGCTGAAATAAGCCTTGGAGATCTGCGGCACAATTACAGGGCCATCAGGGCGGCCCTGCCCCAGGGCTGCCGCTTTCTGGGCATTGTCAAGGCTGACGCCTACGGTCATGGGGCCCTGGAGGTCTCCAGGCTCCTTCAGCAGGAGGGGGCGGACTATCTGGCCGTGTCCTGCCTGGACGAGGCCCTGGAGCTTCGCCGGGGGGGCATCAGCCTGCCTGTCCTCATTCTGGGCCACACCCCCAGCGAGTATACGGGCCTTTTGATAGAAAACGGCTTCACCCAGACCATAAGCTGCCTTGCCAAGGCCCTGGAGTACTCTGCCGAGGCTGAGCGGCTCAATGGCGAGCTGACTGTGCACATAAAGCTCGACACCGGCATGGCCCGCCTGGGCTTTCTCTGCGCCGGGGACTATTTCGACGAGGGGGTGGACAACGTCATCCGCTCCTGCCGTCTGCCCGGGCTGCGGCCCCAGGGGATATACACCCACTTCTCCGTCTCCGACGAGAGGGACAGCGGAAGCCGGACCTATACCCAGGGCCAGTTCAGGCTGTTCATGGACTTTATCGCCGCTGTCAAGGAGCGGGGCGGCATAGAATTCCCCCTGCGTCACTGCGCCAACAGCGGAGCCGTGATAAACCTTCCCGAAGCCGCCCTGGACATGGTCCGTCCCGGCCTGCTGCTATACGGCTATGGCGACGGCGGCGCGCTGGGCCTTCGCCCGGCCATGCGCCTTGTCACCACCGTGAGCACCATAAAGCACTATGAGCCCGGCACCTTCGTAAGCTATGGCCGCCGCTACAGGACCGAGCGGCGCTGCCGAATGGGGGTCCTGGCCATCGGCTATGCCGACGGTCTGCCGCGGCTCATCTCGAACAAATGCTCCTTCGCCGTCAACGGCGGCTTCGCCCCCCAGAGAGGTACCATCTGCATGGACATGTGCATGATAGACCTCAGCGCCTTTCCTCAGGCGGACGTGGGCAGCGAGGTAGAGCTTTTCGGCCCGGTAAACGACATACACAAGCTGTCCGACGCCGCCCAGACCATCCCCTACGAGCTCCTGTGCTCCGTCTCCAAACGCGTCCCCCGCGTCTACCTGGACTGAGCCCTTCGCGGGAGTTTTGGGCGGTCATGGCGATATGTGAACAGAGATAAAAGGACTGCCGCAAAACAGGGGGTTGAGGGCGGCACTCATAAAACGGCATAAGAATCTTTTAGGGAAACGGCGTAGCTTCGGCTATGCCGTTTCGACCTTTTGCAGGTCATTCAGCATGGCGGCGGGAAGTATTCCCACAAGGTCATAGGAAATATCAATCTGTTGTTCCCTATGGGGAGCCGTACAGCAAGGTACACGCCCGCAAGGGCTCCAGTCCCAACTATGGCAAGTTTGAGCGGCAGGATCCGGGAAATGTGCTGTTTGTGCAGACGGTGGCGCATCCTACCCACCCCACACAAAAGCCCGTGGAGCTGTGCGAATATCTCATTAAAACCTACGCCCGCCCCGGCGAGGTGGTGGCCGATCTCTGTGCTGGCTCCGGGACAACCGCCGTGGCCGCCCTCAACACGGGCCGCCGTTTCGTCTGCTTTGAAAGCGCCCCGGCCATCTATGGCCCCGCCGTCCAGCGCATTGAACAGGCGCGGCTGGCTGTGGAACGTGGCGAGAAAGAAAATTGATCGTTTTCCCAATGTCAGGAAAACCGTTTTGCCGATAAATATGACATTGATTTTTACAGCAGAATAGGATATACTATAAGCGAAAGGAGCTGATAGTATATGCCGAACATTAAACCGATTTCCGATCTCCGTAACTATACCGAAGTGCTGCGTGATGTAGCTGTTGGCGCTCCTGTTTTTCTGACAAAGAACGGACGCGGGCGATACGCGATTGTGGATATGCACGATTATGAAAAAGCCCAGGCGACCATTCGATTGATGAATGAGCTTGCCAAGGGGCGCAAGTCTGGCGAAGAGAACGGCTGGCTGTCTTTAGAGGCCGTGGAGGAGCATCTCGGGCTTGCCCATGAATAAACTTCATTTTGCACCTGAGGCCCAGAACGACCTTGATGAAATTCAGACCTATATCGCAGAGGACTTGGAAAATCCCCAAGCGGCGCAGTCCACAGTAGACAAGATCATGAAAAGTGTCCGCCTGCTTCTGAAGCACTCGCTGATTGGAGCGCCCCTATCCTCGATTGCGGATGTTGACAGCGATTACAGATTTCTTGTCAGTGGAAACTACATGGTGTTCTACCGTGTGAACGGCACCGATGTGTTTATTGACCGTGTACTGTACGGACGCCGGGATTATCTGCGTATTCTGCTGGGCGACACACCTATGGATGACACAACCGAATAAAGGAACCATTTTCCCGAGGCCGGGAAAATGATACTGTTCCAACTACTCAACCGTTTGCAGCAATGCAGGCGGTTTTATTATGTGCAAAGGAGCGTGAGAAAATCAAAAAATATCCCATTATCTACGCCGATCCCCCTTGACGGTATTCGCAAAAGGGATTGCAGGGGGCGGCGGAGAACCATTAATCGGAAACATTCCTATGAGCAGGGGTACCCTTTCCGTAAAATGCGTTGCATTTTGTTTGTTGGGAAGTTTCCCAACCCCTCTTGTTTTCCTCTCACTACCTACAACACCGCACAAGGCGATTTTGCCGAAGTTTTGAGAGGGATTTTTCAAAAAGTTTTTCTTGTCTCCTACTACGGAAAAGTTTCTAAAATGCCAAACAAAAGTGAAAGAAAAATCCACGATCCCGAAATAAGATTGCGGATTTCAAAATCAATTTATATTCTGTTTCTTGCTATTATACGGACTTCTGCATATAATTATATCATTGAGATTTTGAAAGGACGTGAACGAAGGTGTTAAGGGATTTATACCTTTTCCCTCAAAAATGGGGTTCTACTGCGTAACAAAATGAAAAAAGCAAGTGATAGGCAATCAGCTTTCTCACTTGCTCTTTTTTACACCCTGTACGGCAGCTGCCCCAATTCAGTTTATTGGTTGATACTGTTTTATGAGCAGCTACCTTGCGGCAGTCCTTTTTTGGCTTTTATTTCGGCTCGTCTCTTTTGAAGCCCTCGCCGTGGACCTCGGTCGAGTCCATCACGAAGGTGAAGGAGGCGGGATCGGTCATTTTTATGAGCTTCAGGGTCTGGGCAAGGACGTTTCTTCTGGTGACGGTTATGATAAGCTGCTTCTCGCCGCCGGTGTAGCCGCCCTGGGCGGGGAGGACGGTGGTGCCCCTGTCGGTATAGGTGTTCAGCGCCTTTGAGACCTCCGCCCCCCTGTCGGTGACTACATATATCACCTTGGCATAGTCCACGCCCTCCGCCAGGGCGTCTATGACCTTGGAGGAGGCAAGGATAGCGATGGCGGAATACAGCGCCACCTCTATGTCCCGGAATACCAGCACCGCCGCCGCCACTACCGCCGTGTCTATGAGCAGCAGCATGGTGCCCGAGGGCAGGTTTGGGAAAAACCTCCGCAGCAGCAGGGCCAGGAGGTCCGTTCCCCCGGTGCTTATGCCCCGGATGAACAGTATCCCCACGCCCAGACCGCAGATCGCCCCGCCGAACACAGCGGCCAAAAGCACGTTCCCCCTGTAGGCGGGCAAGAACAAGTCGGACAGGTCTATAAAAACAGAGAGCAGCACCGTGGACAGCAGGGTCAGCAGCAGCGGCCGCACGCCCATTATCCGCCAGGCCAGAAGCATGAGCGGCACATTGAGCAGCAGCGACCATATGCTCACCCTTATCGGGCTTATATGGGCCAGCGCCGTGGCCAGTCCCGACACGCCCCCCGGGGCGATATCGTTCGGTATGGTAAACATCGAGAGGGACAGCGCCACCAGGGCGCTGCCCAAAACCGCGAATACGACGTCCAGTCCCAGACCCCGAGACCCGGTACGCTCAAGGAGAGCCTTCATTCTATCATCCTTATCATGAGTAATACAGCTATTGTATCACCTTTCCCATTCCCTGCCAAGTCTATTCAGCCGCCCCAGAGCAGTCCGCATATCCAGGCGGAGGACAGGAAGCAGCACAGGTCCGCGCAGAGGGCGGCGGGGATGGCCCAGCGGCTGTTCTTCACCCCGGCGGCGGCAAAGTACACGGCAGTGACATAAAAGGTGGTCTCGCTGGCGCCCATCATCACCGCCGCCGTCCTTCCGGCCAGGGAATCCGGCCCCTGGGAGCTTATTATCTCGCTGGCGGCGCTTAAGGCCGCGCTGCCGGATATGGGCCGCAGCAGCATGAGAAGGCCCGTCTCCTCCGGGATCCTCAGCGCCCCGAAGACCGGCGACAGCGCCCGGCCCAGAAGCTCCGGCAGACCCGAGGCCCTGAAAAGATACACCGCCGGAAACAGCACCAGCAGGGCCGGGAGCAGCTCCCACATAAGGCTGAGCCCCTTTTTTGCCCCGGCGGTCATGGCGGAGTAGATATCCACGCCCTTCCGGGCCCCGTATATGAACACCCCGCTTATAAGCAGGGGGGCCGTCAGCGACATAAGCTCGCTCATGGCCACAGCCTCCTCAATACCCAGGCGGCTCCCAGCCCGGCGCTCAGGGCCAGGGCGGAGCTGAACCACACTGCCGGAAGGATGTCGAAGGGCGAGACCGCTCCCGCCGCCGCCCGTATCGAGGCGATAGTGGTGGGCAGGATCTGGATGGAGGCTGTGTTCAACACCACCAGAAGGCACAGCTCGTTCTCAGCCTCCCTGCCCTGATCCAGCCGGGCAATGCCCCGGGCCGCCCGTATCCCCGCGGGCGTCGCCGCGTTCCCCAGGCCAAGGAGATTCGCGCTCACATTCTCCGCCAGGGCCGAGAGTATCTCCCCCCGGCCCGCGCCCAGGGGGAAAAGCCGCTTCAGCACCGGCCTGAGCCCCCGGGCCAGGGCGGCGGATATGCCGCAGCGCTCCATAAGCTCCATCACCCCGCTCCACAGGCATATGCCCCCGCCGATCGCCAGGGTGAAGCGCAGGGCCTCCTCCGCCCCCTGGAGC
>DBGBEC010000310.1:0-5788 GCA_048477415.1 Candidatus Limivicinus sp.
ACATAACAGAGCCGGCGTTCCTCCTCCATCTCCTCCGGCTCGCCGATGGCTCTCATGCCGGGGAATATGCTCTCCTCCATGCCGACGATGAACACCCGGGGAAATTCCAGGCCCTTCGCGCTGTGCATGGTCATCATCACAACGCAGTCGGCCTCCCGGTCATAGTTGTCCATATCCGTGTATAGGGCCACGTTCGCCAGGTAGCCCTCAAGGCTCATGTCGCCGGATTCTTTCATGTAGCTTATTATGCTGCTCTTCAGCTCTTTCACGTTCTCGGCCCTGGAGGCGTCCTTCGGGTCGTCTGACTGCTGGAGGGCGCGGAGGTAGCCGGTCTTGTCCAGCAGCTCATCATATAAAAGCTCCGGACTGTTGTTCACGGATAGATCCCGGAGCTCCTTTATCATCTCCGCGAAGAGCCGCATTTTAAGGGCGGGACGGCTCAGCTCAGGGTAGGATTCAGCCTGGTCGATTATCTGGAACAGGCTTTTACCTTCCCGGGCGGCGAGCTGGCCGGCCGTCTCCATGCTCCGCTCGCCTATGCCCCTTGGCGGGCTGTTTATCACCCTGCTCAGCCGCAGATCGTCCGAGGGCGAGGCGATAAGGCAGAGATAGGCCAGCATGTCCTTTATCTCCGCCCGGTCGAAGAAGCGGGTGCCGCCAACTATGCGGTAGGGTATGCCGTTTCGCTTGAAGGCGAACTCAAGCTGGCTCGACTGGGCGTTCATCCTGTAGAGCACCGCATTGTCCCGCCAGTTGTCGCCCCGGCCGAAGGCGCTCATTATGGCCGAGGCCACATATTGGCTCTCGTCGTTCTCGTTGTCCGCCACATAGAGCTCTATGGGCTCGCCGCCCTCCTGCTTCGTCCACAGCTCCTTGCCCTTCCGGCCGTGGTTGTTCCTTATGACGGCGTTGGCCGCGTCCAGGATGTGGGCCGTGCTGCGGTAATTCTGCTCCAGCCTTATCACCCGGCAGTTTTTATACTGGCTCTCGAAGGAGAGGATATTCTCAATGGTCGCGCCTCTGAATTTGTATATGCTCTGGTCGTCGTCGCCCACCACGCATATGTTGCCCCAGCCCCCGGCCAGAGTGGAGGCCAGCAGATATTGCAGGTGATTCGTGTCCTGATACTCGTCTATCAGCACATATCTGAAGCGCCTCTGCCAATAGCCTCTGATGTCCTCGTTCTCCTCAAGGAGCAGGACGGTGAAGTATATAAGATCGTCAAAGTCCATGGCCCCGGCGGCGGACATCCTGCGCATATACTCGGAATATACCTCGCCCAGCTTTACCCGGCGCAGGTCCTTTGAGAGACGGGCCTGGCTTAGATAGTCCCCGGGGGAGAGGCGGCTGTCCTTGGCCCGGCTTATCTCCGCCAGCAGCGCCTTCGGCGGGAAGGACTTCTCGTCCATGTCCATATCCCGCAGTATGCGCTTTAAAAGGCTCAGGCTGTCTGAGCTGTCGTATATGGTAAAACTTCCGGGGAAGCCGAGGCGCTCCGCGTCCCGGCGGAGTATGCGCACGCAGGCCGAGTGAAAGGTGCAGGCCCATATGTCGCCCGCCTCCGGCCCCAGCAACTGCTCCAGCCGGTCCTTCAGCTCCCCGGCGGCCTTGTTCGTAAAGCTTATCGCCAGTATCCTCCAGGGCTCCACCGGATCCAGGGCGGCAAGGCTCCTTGCCTGGTCCCCGCCCTTTTCAAGAAGGGCCAGCGTCTCCTCGTCGGCTCCGGGGGGAAGCTCCCCGCTGTCAGACCCGCGCCCATATCTAAGAAGGTTCGCGATACGGTTTATTAATACTGTGGTCTTGCCGCTTCCGGCGCCGGCCAGTATCAGCAGCGGCCCCTCCGTGGCCAAAACCGCCTCTCTCTGCTTCTCGTTCAGTCCCGGGAAATCCGCGGCGATCAGCGCTCTGCGTGCCCGGGCGTATCTCATTTCAAGATCATTAGTCATAAGGCAGATTTTAGCACAAAGCCCTCTTTTTCACAAGGCGCAAAATCAGTTGAAAAAGCCCGTCGGCTGTGATATGGTTTTGTGCATAAAGGAGTGAGAGCTTTTGAAGACTATAGCGGTGATCGACGACGACGTGTATATAAACCGGCTGCTCCGTGAGCTGCTGGAGAAGGCGGGCTACAGGGTGATAAGCGCCTGGTCCGGGACAGAGGCCCTGCTGCTCCTCCAGCGAGAGCGGGCAGACCTTGTGCTGCTGGACCTTATGCTCCCCGGTCTCTCCGGTGAGGGCGTGCTGGAAAGGCTCTCCGGCGTGCCGGTCATAGTCCTGTCTGCCATGTCCGCCGTGGAGGATAAAATAAAGCTTTTGAACCTTGGCGCCGCCGACTATATCACAAAGCCCTTCGACAGCGGCGAGCTTCTGGCCCGGGTGAGCGCCCGGCTCCGGGAGGAGCCCCGCCAGGTGGACAGGCTCCGCTTTGAGGAGCTGGAGCTGGACACGGCGGGCCGCGGCCTTTTCGTGAACGGCCTGGCCCAGCGCCTCACAAGGACGGAGTACGCCATACTGAAGCTGCTTATGGAAAATCCGGGCCAGGTCCTGGCAAAGTCCACCGTGCTCGAACGCATTTGCCTTGACACCCCGGACTGCACCGAGGCCTCCCTGAAAATACATGTGAGCAACCTCCGCAAAAAGCTCCGCGCCGCCGGTGGAGAGGAGCACATCGAAGCCGTCTGGGGCATTGGCTACAGGCTTAAATAAGCGTTTACCAAATCTTTACCCTTTTCTTTACCGTCGGCTTTACCACTTTCAGCTAATATGGGCCTGCCAATGAAAAGGAGGCTGATATTTTATGGATTATGTTCTTGAGACCAGGGGTCTCAGCAAAAGCTACGGCCGCTTCAAAGCCCTGAACGGTCTTAACATGCATGTGCCCCGCGGGGCCATATACGGCCTTGTAGGGAAAAACGGGGCCGGAAAGACAACGCTTATGCGCATCATCTGCGGCCTACAGGAGCCCTGCTCCGGCAGCTACAGCCTGTACGGAGTGGAGAACGGCGGCCGGGTTAGCCGGGCCCGGCGGCGCATGGGCGCGGTGGTGGAGAGCCCCGCCATATACCTGGACATGAGCGCCCGGGACAATCTGCGCCAGCAGTATAAGATATTGGGCCTGCCCTCTTTTGAGGGGATAGACGAGCTGTTGAGCCTGGTGGGCCTTGAAAACACGGGCCGGAAAAAGGCCGGGCATTTTTCCCTGGGCATGAAGCAGCGCCTTGGTATCGCCCTGGCCCTGGCCGGGGACCCGGACTTCCTGGCCCTGGACGAGCCGGTGAACGGCCTTGACCCCCAGGGGATAATAGATATCAGAGAGCTTATATTAAAGCTCAACCGTGAGCGGGATATCACCGTGCTCATCTCCAGCCACAATCTGGACGAGCTGGCCCGTGTGGCCACCCACTATGGCTTTGTAGACGGCGGCCGCATGGTAAAAGAACTGAGCGCAAAGCAGCTTCAGGCCTCCTGCCGCAAGTGCCTGAGGGCGGTAGTCAGCGATGTGCGCCCACTGGCCTTGGTGCTTGACAGGCTGGGCTTTGAGTACGAGGTGGTCTCCAGCACCCAGGCGGACATCTTCGCCTCCCCGAACATCTCTCTGCTTGCCGGCGAGCTCATGAAGGAAAACTGCGAGCTTATCGCCATCCAGGAGCGGGACGAGGACCTTGAAAGTTATTATGTAAACCTGGTGGGAGGTGTCGGCAATGATTAAGCTGCTTTCCGCCGGTCATGAGAGGCTGTTTAAAAGCCGGGTGTTCCGGCTCTGCCTTGCCGCCGCGGTCATTATGCCGGTCCTGATGGTCCTTGGGCTATACAGGGACGGGAGCGTGCCCGAAAACGGCATGGAGCAGATCCTTTTTAACTGTCTGCCATATATGAGCTTTTTCTGCGCCGTATTCGTAAGCCTCCTGTTCGGCGCTGAGCATGGGGACGGGGTACTGAGAAACAAGATCATAGTAGGCCACGGCAGGACCGCCCTGTATCTCTCAGAGCTTTTGCTGGCCGTCGGTGCCGCCGCCATCCTCTTTGTCCTGAATTTTGCTGCGGTCTGGCTCACCGCCCCGTGGTTTTTTGAAAGCCCGGCCCTGAGCGCCGGGGAGATCGCCTGGTATTTCCTCTGCTCAGTGCTTGCCTGCGGGGCCTGGGCCGCGCTGTGCCTTGCCGTCACCGCCATGTGCGGCAGCAAGGCGGGTGCCTCGGTGCTGTGTATAGTTATGGTGCTGCTTTTGATAATTGGCTGCTCCTATGTCGGCGGCCGCCTCTCGGAGGGGGAGGTAATACATGAATATATCCTGGTGAACGAATTCGGCCAGCCTCTTCAGGTGGAGGAACAGCCCAACCCCAGGTATATCGGCGGCTTTTCAAGGCAGGCGCTGGAATTTGTGTATGACATGCTGCCCGCGGGCCAATCCATTCAAATAAGCAATCTGGAGGTGGAGCGCCCCGAGCGGCTGCCCCTCATGTCACTGCTCTGCCTAACCTTGAGCTCCGGCCTGGGTCTGGCCGTGTTTAAAAAGAAGGATCTGAAATGAACTGTCTTCTCCCCGCCCTGCTCCTGCTGATATTTGCGCTTTGCTTCAAAGTCCATATGCTGCGAAAGTCCGCCGACGAGATCGGCCGGGCCTTCAGGGAGCGCCTGGATACGGAGACCAACACCCTTATCGATATCTCATGCCGGGACCGGCATATGCGCGCCCTGGCCATGACCATAAACAGCGAGCTTAGAAAGCTGCGTGAGCAGCGCCGGGAGTACCGGCGGGGAGACCGCGAGCTCAAAAACGCCGTGAGCGGTATTTCTCATGACCTGCGCACCCCGCTCACCGCCATTTCCGGCTATGCCGGGCTTTTGGAAGGGGAGAAGGACCCGGAAAAAGCGGCGGAATATATAAGGATAATAAAAAATCGGGCCGAGACCCTTTCAAAGCTCAGCGAGGAGCTCTTCAGATATTCTCTTGAGGCGGCCCAGGACAGCCCCTTGAAACTCTGCCCGCTCTCGCTGAACGCCGCCCTGGAAGAGAGTCTGGCCGCTTTCTATACGGAGCTGAGCGGCAAAGGGATCGTCCCGGAGATAGAGCTTCCGGAAGAGCCCGTCATCCGCAGCCTGGACAGGGAGGCCTTGGCCAGGGTCTTTGGCAACCTTATCGGCAACGCGGTGAAATACAGCGCGGGAGACCTGCGTGTCAGCCTCAGCCCGGAGGGGCGCATAGAGTTTAAAAACCGGGCCCCCGGCCTTGACAGCGTACAGACCGCCCGGCTTTTCGAGCGCTTTTATACCCTGGAAAGCGCCCGCCGTTCAACAGGCCTTGGCCTCTCCATCGCCCGGCTCCTGACCGAGCGCATGGGCGGGACCATCCGGGCCTCCTACCAGGACAGCAGCCTTTCCATCACGATTTTGTTTGGAAAAGAAACAAAATAAAGACAAAAAATTTAAAAAAGATTGACAAAATACTGAAAGATGCGGTATCATGTTTACTGACCCGGTTCAGGGTCCGGCGTGATACCGCCCTTGTTTTTCTACCATCAGGAAAAGAGAGAAAGCAAAAATGAAAAATTTTTTCAAGAAATTATGGGCCCTTATGAATGACGAGCGCAATGAAAAAACGCTCTATATCCTTTTGCCCTGTATAGCCCTGCTCATATGCGCGCTTATCCTGACACCCCAGGTGGCTGCCCTTATGCGCCGGAACGCGGACAGGGCGGCTGATACGGTGCTGAAGGATCCGGTGAGCACGGCGGCTGTGGAAAGCCCCCTGCCCTCCGCAGCTCCCGCTCAGCCCACGGCAGCGCCCAGCGC
>DBGBEC010000311.1:0-43757 GCA_048477415.1 Candidatus Limivicinus sp.
CTTTTCTTCTATTATATAAACACCGGAGGGAGAAAGCCCGCCGAACGCGCTGGGAGGTATGTAATTGTGGAAAGGAAACGGATCACCGAGCTCTGCCCCTGGCTGCTGCCCTTGAGGAAGCGGCAGAGGAAGCTCTTTTTCTACGCCGCCATGAAGCGGGACGGGCGGCGCTACAGCCGGGAGCTTCAGGCGGAACGGCTGCCGGTCCGGCTTTTTGAGAGCCGCTGCCCCATGATAAACGACAGCACGGGCTTTGACCTGAAGTATCAGGAGAACAAGGTATACAACCTGAAGCTGGCTGCCGAAAAGCTGGACGGGCTCGTTATAAGGCCGGGAGAGACCTTTTCCTTCTGGCAGGCCATACGGGACGCGGACAGGGAGCGGCCCTATAAGGAGGGGCTGGCGGAGATAAACGGCAGACTCACCACCGAATACGGCGGGGGGCTGTGCATGCTGTCAAACCTTATCTTCTGGGTCATGCTTCACAGCCCGCTGAGCATTGCCGAGCGCCACGGCCATCGGGAGAAGGACTTTCCCGAGCCCCCCAGCGACGCCCTCTACGGAGTTGACGCCACAGTAGCCGAGGGCTGGCTGGACCTGAAGTTAGAAAACAGGAGCGAGCTGAGCTTTCAGCTTGAGATAGGCTTCGAGGGCGGCTTTATCACAGGGGCTATCCTGTCCTCCCTGGATCTGGGTCAGCGCTACAGCCTTGAAAACGGCCCGGTGGAATATCTCCGCCGGGGCCGGGAGATCTATGAAAGGGCCCCGGTCATCAGGCTCTGCCGGACAGAGGGGGCGGTGCCGGAAAGGGAAGCACTGTATACGAACCTGTGCCGCATAGGATACACGCTGCCGGAGGGCACAGAGATAAGGGAGGAAGAGAGCGATGGATAAGAAAAAGAATATTTTGATAATTTTTGGGGGCTGCTCCCCGGAGTACGGGGTGTCGCTCCAGTCCGCGGCGGGGGTGATCTCCCACCTGGACAATGAGAGCTATGTCCCCATCCCCCTGGGCATAAGCCGGGAGGGGCGCTGGTTCAGATATTACGGCCCGGTGGAGGCCATCGCGGAGGACCGCTGGCTCAACGAAAAGGACTGTGTACCCGCCCTGCTCTCCCCAGACCGGGGAGACAGCTGCCTGCTCGTCCTGGCCGCAGGCGGGCCCCGGCGGGAGCGGATAGACGGGGCCTTCCCGGTGCTCCACGGGAAAAACGGGGAAGACGGCACTGTCCAGGGCCTTATCGAGCTGGCGGGTATCCCCCTTATCGGCTGCGGCACCCTGGCCTCCGCCCTGTGCATGGACAAGGACCGGGCCCACAGACTGGCGGCGCTGGCCGGGATAAATGTCCCGGACTCCTTCGTCATAGAGCGGGGCTTCGAGCCCAGGGCCGCTCTGGCCCGGGCGGAGAGCCTGGGCTATCCCCTGTTTGTAAAGCCGGTGCGGGCCGGCTCCTCCTTCGGCGTGACCCGGGTGGAAGAGCCCGATGGGCTTCTTCAGGCCCTGGACCGGGCCCTGAAATACGACGGGCAGGCCATTATGGAACAGGAGATACCCGGCTTTGAGGTGGGCTGCGCCGTCGTCGGCGGGGATAAGCTCATCTTCGGCGAGATAGACGAGATAGAGCTTCAGGGTGGCTTTTTCAACTTTGAAGAGAAGTACAAGCTCATAAGCTCCCGGATACATGTGCCCGCCCGGATAGATCCGGGCACCTCCTCCCGGCTGAAGGAGGCCGCTGGGAAGATATACCGGGCCCTGGGCTGCTCCGGCTTTGCCCGGGTGGACATGTTCCTCAGCCCCAGCGGGGAGATATTTTTCAACGAGGTCAACACCATCCCGGGCTTCACGCCCCACAGCCGCTTCCCCGGCATGATGAAGGCGGCGGGGCTTGACTTCGGGGCGCTGCTCCGGCTGATAATCAGCGGGGAGGTGGGCTGAGATGAGCCTTCGCGAGAGGATCATCGACCGTTCCCTGGGAAATGATCTGCGTTCCTTCTGGCGGCTGTATTACCGGCGTGAGCGGGCCAAAAGCCGCGCCTGGCGGCTGCTGCTCACATATTTTGTGAACCGGAAGGCCCAGCGCCATGGGGGCTATGTGGGAAATGGCGCGCTTATCGAGGCAGTGCCCTCCCTGCCCCACGGGCTCCACGGGCTGTATATCTCCCGCTATGCCCGGATAGGCTCCGGCTGCCGGATATACCAGAACGTGACCATCGGCGAGGTGGAGGGCAGAGCCCCCAGTATCGGGCGAAACTGCCTCATCGGGGCCGGGGCCTGCCTTGTGGGCGGGATAAGCATAGGCGAGGGGGCAAAGATCGGCGCTGGGGCCGTGGTGGCCTTTGACGTGCCCCCGGGCAGCACCGTGGTGGCCCAGGCCCCCAGAGTGATAGTGAAAGGCTGATGAGCATGGATAGCATAGAAACTGCCCGGGCCTGGATAGAGCTGGACCGGGCCGCCCTCCGGCACAACGTCTCCCTGCTTCAGGGCCGGCTGCCCCGGGGCTGCCGGCTCATGCCGGTGCTGAAGGCCGACGCCTATGGCCACGGAGCCCGGCTCATGGCCCCGGAGCTACAGGCCCTGGGCTTTTCAAGCTTCGCCGTGGCCAGCGCCGCCGAGGGGGCGGAGCTGAGAAGGCTGGGCATAAAGGGTGATATCCTGATCCTGGGCTATACCCATCCCTCCCAGGCAGAGCTCTTGAGCCGCCTGGAGCTGAGCCAGTGCCTGGTGGACCCGGACTATGCCCGGGAGCTGGACAGCCGGGGCTTCCCCCTGAGGGCGGAGCTGGCCATAGACAGCGGCATGAAGCGTCTGGGGACAGACTGGCAGGACCTCCGCTCCATGGAAGAGATATGCCGGCTCAGGCATCTGCGCGTCACCGGGGCCTTCAGCCACCTCTGCACCGATGACGAGGCCTTTTCCGCCCTTCAGAGCCGCCGCTTCTTCTCCGCCGTGGATAGGCTGCGGGCCGGAGGGCTGAGCATACCCCGGGCCCACATACTGAGCAGCTATTCCATTTTTGACTCTCCCGGCCTGGGCGGTGACTTTGCCCGGAGCGGTATCGCCCTGTGCGGCCTGTTGAGCTCCGCCGGGGACGAAGAGCGCCGGCATACGGGGCTGCGCCCGGTGCTGTCCCTATGGGCCCGGGTGGCCTCCCTGAGGGAGCTGGACGCCGGACAGGGCGCGGGCTACGGCCTGTGCTTCCGCCCCGGGGAGCGGCGGCGTATCGCCGCCATAAGCATCGGCTATGGCGACGGCCTGCCCTCCGCCCTGGGCCTGGGCCGGGGCCGGGCCCTTATAAACGGTCGCTCAGCCCCCATTGTGGGCCGGATATGCATGGACCAGGCCCTTCTGGACGTCACCGGCCTTGAGCTTCGCCCCGGGGACAGGGCCCTGCTCATCGGCCCGGGCATAAGCGCCTATGAAATGGCGGAAAAAAGCGGCGCCATAACAAACGAGATCCTAAGCCGCCTCGGCCCCAGACTGTGCCGAACATGGAAGCCCGAAAGCCCTGGGAATGGCGGACTTTCCTAACGGTCGAGCGGGGATATAGCCCGGAGGTATTGACTTTTATGGGTCTGCGCCCTATGCTGAGACCAGCTTATGAAAGAGCTGATCTCCCGCCGGGCAAACGGCGGAATGGGGAGTGACGAAAAATGGAAAACAAGCAGAGCTTCGGCGCGTACATCCTCCGCCGACGCAAGGAGCTGGGCATGACCCAGAAGGAGTTTGCGGAAAAATTATATGTGACCGAATCCGCCGTCAGCAAATGGGAGCGGGGCATGAAATATGTACAGCCGTATCATCCGCCAGGTTTCGGGGATGATACGGCTGAATGCTTTTCTTTTCAGGCGGGGAGATAGTCCATGGGGTTTGCAAAGCCCCCCTCAGTCCTGATGGCGAAGTGCAGGTGCTCGGCCTGGCTCACCTCGCAGAGGGCAGTGTCGCCCACGGTCCCGATGACAGCGCCGGGCTCCACCCAGTCGCCCGGGTTCACGGAGACTGTCTCGGCCAGGTTTGAATACAGGCTCCTTGTGCCGTCGCCATGGTCAATGGTGACGGTCATGCCGTAGAGGTCGTCCTTCACCACGCTCTCTACAGTGCCGGCGTGGGCCGCGGCCACCTCTGTACCCAGGGGAGCCAGGATATCTATGCCCTCGTGGGTGCGCCAGTCGCCCATGGTCTGGTCATAGCTGAGCCGTTCCATGTGATATTCCCGTTCAAGCTCGCCGCTGATGGGCCAGACGTAAACAGAAGCCGCAGCTGGGGCCGCGTCCTCGCTCCAGACCTGGCTGCTCTCCTCGGTGACGGTGGTCTCCGTCTCCGCCAGGCCCTGGCTCTCCACCGGGGGAGCCTGGACCTCCATGGGCTCGTCCAGCCCGTCCGCGGCCTCGGTCTGCTCCGTTTTCGGGGTGACGATGACCGTTTCCACCCGCTTGTTTTCCAGACGGGACTGGTTCATATCTCCAAGGTCTTCCGCCATAGTCCTCTTTCCTGCCGCCATCATCCAGGCGGACACGCCGATAACCGCGGCGCACAGGAAAAGGACTATGTAAAAGCCCTTTCCCGTAAAAAATCCTTCCAGCTTACCGCCGGAGCCTTTGCTGCTCATAGGTCTTACCTCCGTTTGTGTTTGGTTAAATTGGATCGCACCCCTATTCTTGCCTCCGCAGGGATAATTTATACAAAAAACCAAAAAGTTTCTTCTCCCTCGGTCACAGCCCCTTGACTTATCCCCCCAAGAGTTTTTTCTTTACACGGGGGCTATGGATTTTTTTGGGTGCTTGTGCTATAATGCGTGGCATGAACAGAAATTATCAGAAAGAGCTGGACAGGATAATACAAAAAAGGGGCAAACGGCTGCCCCGGGTGCTGCTGCACAGCTGCTGCGGTCCCTGTTCCAGCGCCGTGCTTGAGTATCTTACAAAATATTTTGAGCTCAGCCTGCTCTGGTATAACCCCAACATCTATCCCGAGGCAGAGTTCCAGCGCCGCTTTCAGACCCAGCTCCAGCTTATAGAGAGAATGGGCCTCGCGGACCGGGTGGAGGTGCTGGCGGAGCCCTGGAAGAGCCAGGATTACTACAGCCGGATAAAGGGTCTCGAGGCCGAGCCGGAGGGGGGCGCCCGCTGTGAAGAGTGCTTCCGGCTGCGGCTGCTGGAGACGGCGCGGATGGCAAAGCGCTATGGCTTTGACTATTTCTGCACTACCCTCACCCTGTCCCGGCACAAGGACGCGGCCCTGATAAACCGGCTTGGAGAAGAGACGGCAAGGGCCCTGGGCGTAAGCTGGCTCCCCTCGGACTTCAAGAAGAGGGACGGGGAGAACCGCTCGATAGAGCTCAGCGAAAAATACGGCCTTTACAGGCAGCTATACTGCGGGTGTGAGTTTTCTCTCCACCGCCGAATGGAAGGGGCAAAAGGCGAAAGCGCCCCGAAAGATCGACAGACCGGAGGTTTCCAACAAGCATGAAAAGCAATTCCCCAAAGATATATAGTCTGGCGGCTTCTGCCGCTGTCGGGGCGGTGTATGCGGCGCTGACCCTTATCCTGGCCCCTATAAGCTATGGACCAGTGCAGTTTCGGGTCTCTGAGGCCCTGTGTGTGCTGCCCCTTTTCATTCCGGGGACGGCCTGGGGGCTCTTCGTCGGCTGCGCGCTGGCAAATCTTTTGACCGGGAATATTTTTGACATCGTTTTCGGCTCTCTGGCCACTCTGGCCGCCGGGCTTTTGACCGGGTATATCGGCAGAAAGGGGCGGAGCCTTGGCCTGGCGGCCCTGGGCTGCCTTATGCCGGTCATCCTGAACGCTCTGGTGATAGGGGCGGTCATAACAGAGGCCTATAACGGGATGAGCGTATTCTCCAACGCCGGGGTGTTTGCCCTGAACGCCGCACAGGTGGGCCTGGGCGAGGCAGGGGTCATGTACATCATCGGCCTGCCCCTGGCCCGCTATCTGCCGAAAAAGCGCTTTTTCCGTGAATTCACGGAAAAAGCCCTTGAAAAATAAAACAGTACAGCCACAGAGAAAGGAGCCAGCCATGAAAGTCAGGAAGGCCATCATCCCCGCCGCGGGGCTCGGCACGCGCATGCTGCCCAACACCAAGAGCATTCCCAAGGAAATGCTGCCCCTGGTGGACAAGCCCGTGCTTCAGTACATCGTGGAGGAGGCGGTCTCCGCCGGGGTGGAAGAGATACTCATCATCACCAACCGCGGTAAATCCCCCATCGAGGACTATTTTGACTATGCCCCGGACCTGGAAGCCCGGCTTATCCAGGACGGAAAACACGCCGAGGCCCGCACCGTCCGGGAGGTGGCCGACATGGCGGACGTCTTCTTTCTCCGCCAGAAGGAGACGAAGGGCCTGGGCCACGCCGTGTGGAGGGCCAAGAGCTTCGTTGGGAACGAGCCCTTCGCCGTGCTTCTGGGCGATGACATAATGCTCAGCCGCAAGCCCGTGCTCAGACAGTTGGTGGACGCGGCGGAGGAGCACGAGTGCAGCGCCGTGGCCGTCCACGAGGTGCCGGACGAGCTTATTGTCAAATACTCCTCGGTAAAGCTGAAGGAGAAACTGGGCCCCAGGGTATACAGCATAGACGACATGAACGAAAAGCCCACCCTTGAGGAAAAGCTCTCCAGCTTCGCCATACTGGGCCGCTATGTGCTGACACCCCGGATATTCGAGATATTAGAGCGGACCCCCCCCGGGCGCAACAACGAGATACAGCTCACCGACGGCATGAGAGAGCTCTGCCGGCTGGAGCCCATGTGCGCCGTGGATTTCGAGGGCAAACGCTATGACACGGGGAACCTGAAGGGCTATCTGGAGGCCACCATAGATTTCGCCCTGGAAAATAAAGAGGCGGGGGACTGGCTGCGCCGCTTCATCATCGAAAAATCCAGAGAATTGACTTGACTTTCCGCCTGGCGGGGGATAAAATCGTATTAAACAAGTGGGTGCTGGGTCCTCCCGGCTGAGACAGGGTAAAAGAGCCCTGAAACCATGGAACCTGATCCGGGTAATGCCGGCGTAGGAAACAGAGACCGGGTTTTTCCGCAGGTTCAGTTTCTGGACCTGCGGTTTTCCGTCTCCGCTTCCGAATTTATATTTTGGAGGTAAAAAGAACGATGAACAGATCCCACATGAAGATCCGCATGCTCTGCGAAGGGGCCATAATGCTGGCCCTTGGCCTGGTGCTCAACTATCTGCGGCTGTTCCGGCTTCCCAACGGCGGGGCCGTGGACCTGGCCATGATACCTATTTTCATTTTCGCGCTGCGCTGGGGCGCGGCCTGGGGCCTGCTGGAGGGCTGCGTCTTCGGCATTTTGCTGGTGCTCATCGACGGGGCCATCGCCTGGGGCTGGCAGAGCCTGCTGCTGGACTATGTAGTGGCCTTCATGCCTCTGGGCCTCGCGGGGCTGGGCCTGGGCTGCTTTCTGCGCTTTGCCGTGCACTATATAAGCGGGGTGACTATCTATGCCATCACCATGCCCACAGAGCTTTTCGGCCTTGTCTGGGCAAGCCCCTGGACCTATTCCCTGGTCTATAACGGCAGCTACATGCTTTTGAACAGCATTATGTGCTTCGCCGTCTTCGCCATTCTCTACAAGCCCCTGGACAAGTATCTTCAGGCGAAGGATCTTGTAAAAGCGTAAGTTTTTGTTGACATACGGGGCATTTATAGGTATAATAATCACCCGGTAGCCTTTGGCTGCCGGGTGATTTTGTCAACTACTTCTGGCCCGCTCCCCGCGGGGCAGATGTTGAGTATCAAACCTGAAAGGAGTGCAAGTAAATGCTGCGTACCTACCAGCCCAAGAAGCTTCAGCGCAAAAAGGAGCACGGCTTCCGCAAGCGGATGAAGACTGCCAACGGCCGCAAGGTCCTCGCCCGCCGCAGAGCAAAGGGCAGAGCAAAGCTCAGCTACTGAGCCGCCCCGTGAGCAGGTCAAACAGGAATATTTTTAGGGCGGAGCGATCCGCCCTTTAGGTGTTTGGAGAGTTTTTATCTCTCCGGCAGGAGTGAAAGCCTTGAAGCTGAGATATACCTTAAAAAAGAACAGCGAGTTCAGGCGTCTTTACTCCCGGGGAAAAAGCGCCGTGACCCCCTATGTGGTGCTCTACTGCCGCCGGGGCGGGTCTGTTAACCGCCTGGGCTATACCGTGTCCGCAAAGCTGGGCCACGCGGTGGCGCGCAACCGGGTTCGCCGCAGGCTGCGCGAGATATACAGGCTCAACTCCCCCGCGCTGAAGACCGGATACGACATCGTCGTCGTGGCCAGACAGCGCTGTGTGGGAGCGGACTACCGGAAGATGAACGCCGCTTTTCTCGCCGCCTGCGCCGAGCTGGGGCTTCTCCGGGAGGACAGGCCGTGAAAAAGCTTTTTCTCGCCGCCATCCGCTTTTACAGGCGGAGCATCTCCCCCATGAGGCCGCCCTGCTGCCGCTTTATTCCCACCTGCTCCCAATACGCGCTTGAGGCCGTTGAGAAATACGGCGCCCTGAAGGGCGGCTGGCTTGCCCTTAAGCGTATTTGCTGCTGCCACCCCTTTTACAGGGGCAAGCGGCAGATGTATGACCCCGTACCCTGAGAGTAATAAAAAAAATTAGGAGTTATCTATGTGGGCAACAATAACTAAACCCTTTGCCTGGCTGATGGTCAAGCTCTATGAGCTCACCGGAAGCTATGGCCTGGCCATCATACTTTTCGCCCTGGCCGTCAACCTCATCCTCAGCCCCTTCATGGGCAAGAGCAAGAAGAGCATGATGCGCTCCACCCGTCTTCAGCCCCGCATACAGGAGCTTCAGCGCCGCCACGAGGGCAATCCCCAGAAGCTCAACGCCGAGATGCAGAAGCTCTATAAGGAAGAGGGGGTAAACCCCATGTCCGGCTGCCTCTGGTCTCTTATCCCCTTCCCCATACTCATCGCCCTGTACAGCGTTATACGTCAGCCCCTCACCCGGATGATGTTCGTTGCCCAGGATTTTGTGACCACCCTCCAGAATTTCTTTGTTGAGCAGGGCCTTTATACCATACCGGAGAAGGTCAGCGCATATTTTGAGATAGAGCTGGCGGAGCTGGCCCACAAGCACTGGGATCTGGTCCAGACCGGCCTGGCCGACAAGATGGACCCCCGGATGATGGACATCGACTTCGGCTTTCTGGGGCTCAACCTGGGCGAACAGCCCCAGTGGAACTTCTTCATGCACACCGACTGGAGCGACGCGGCCGTATGGCTCCCCGCCCTGGGCCTCTTCCTCATCCCCTTCATCTCCGCCTTTTTGTCATGGCTGTCCATGAAGATAAGCAACATGTCGAACCCCCAGAACGACCAGGCTGCCGCTCAGATGAAGACCATGTCCCTGATGATGCCCCTCATGTCCATATGGATCTGCTTTGTCATGCCCGCCGCCATGGGTATCTACTGGATAGCCAACAGCGTTTTCGGCATGATAAGGGACTTTGTCCTCACCAAGATGTTCAAAAAGCAGCTTGACAAAGAGGACGCTGAGCGCAATGCCCTTCGCAGCGCCAGAGAGAAGGAGCTGGAGGAGAAGCGCCTTGAGACCGAGCGGCTCCGGGCCGAGGGCAAGACCGAGAAGAACAGCAACACCAGCAAGAAAAAGATCCAGGCCGGCGAGAAGCAGAAGCAGGAGGAGCGGAAGGCCGCCCTCGAAAAGGCCGAGCGGGCCGCCCGCCGCGAGCGGCTTGGCATAAAGGAGGAGGACAGACCCGCCTCCCAGGTGGGCAACCGCCGCTATGCCAGGGGCCGGGCCTATGTGCCGGACCGTTTTACCAACCCTGAAAACGCCGAGGCTGCCACCCTCGCCGCTGCGGAGGAGTCTGAGTTCGCCGCCGCCATAGACGAGAGCGTGGAGGACGACGTCATGATAAGCTCCGCCGCCGCGGAGACCGTGACCGAGGCCGAGGAATATCAGGACGCCGCCCCGGCCGAGGCCGACGGCGACGAGAATTGACAGGAGACATTGAGTTATGATAAAAACTTTGGAAAAGACCGGCCGCACGGAAGACGAGGCCATATCCGCCGCCCTTAAGGAGCTTGGTCTTGAGCGTGACGACGTGTCTGTAGAGATAGTGGAGCGGGCAAAGTCCGGCTTCCTGGGCATAGGCGCCTCCCCCGCGGTCATCCGCGTAAGCTATGAGGCTCCCGACGAGCCCGCCGCCCCTGCGGTGAGCGTCAGCCCCGCCCAGGCAGTCCCTGCCGGCGGAGACGCCGATCAGGCCGCCATAAGCGCCTTTCTCAGCGGCCTTCTTGAGCGCATGGGCGTAAAGGCCGAGATGAAGTTCAGCCCGAGAGACAACGGCGGCATAAGCGTGGAGCTCTCCGGCAGCGGCATGGGCGCCATAATCGGCCGCCGGGGCGAGACTCTGGACGCCATACAGCACCTTACCAACTATGTGGTGAACAAGGGCAGCGAAAAGCGGCTCCATGTCAGTGTGGACGCGGAGAACTACCGCAGCAAGCGGGAGGAATCCCTTACGAAGCTGGCCGAGAAAATGGCCGAGAAGGCCATAAAGTACAAGCGCAGCATGGCGCTGGAGCCCATGAACTCCTATGAGCGCCATGTCATCCACACCGCCCTGCAAAACTATGAGGGCGTCACCACCAGCTCAACGGGGACCGAGCCGAACCGCCGCGTTGTGGTGTCCTATGTACGAAGCGAGCAGAGCGGCGGCAAGCCCCAGAGCCGTGAATGGGCCTGAGTCCTGAAAATATTTGCGCGCACCGCGTATTGGAGGAATTGTGATGATTTTTGAAAGTGTTAAAGAAGCCCTGGCAAAGCAGTTCGAGCTTGACCCCGAGAGCATAAGCATGGACACCCACCTTATCGACGACCTGGGAGCCGATTCCCTGGACGTGGTGGAGCTGGTGATGTCGCTGGAGGATGTTTTCTCCATCGCCATCTCCGACGAGGACGCCGCCCAGCTCTACACCGTGCGCCGGATAGTGGAGTATCTGGAAAAGCTCCAGTAAAGGCATTCGGCATGGGGGCTGAAATGGACGACGTATACCAGATCCAAAAGCTGCTGTACAGCTACTGCTGGCTGATAGACTCCGGCGACTTCGACGGGGTATGCCAGCTTCTGAAGGACGCGGACATCTATTATTCCGGCAAGCTTACCTATAAAAAGGACCCCAAGGGCTATATGAACACCCTCAAACCCATCGTCCGCTACGAGGACGGCACGCCCAAGACCAGCCATCTCTGTCTGAACCCAGTGATAGAGGTCTCCGCAGACGGGCTGAGCGCCACGGCCAGATCATACACCGTGGTGGTCCAGGGCATAAGCGGGCAGATGCTCCCCCAGGTGATCTGGGTAGACAGGAAGATGGACCGCCTTGAAAAGGTTGACGGACAGTGGCGCTTCAAAAGCCGCGACTTTGTCACCCGGGCCGAGGGCGACACCGCCCGTCACATCGACATGAGCGTATTCTCACGAAAGAAAAGATCCAAAGCCTGAGCCCCGTAAAACAGCACAGCGCCGCCCAAAAGCCGAAGCTTTTGGGCGGCGCTAAAGTTTGCTTTCAAATAACCTTTGGTCAGGAGCGGCGGTCAACCCAAGGGGTCATATCCGGTTTAGTCCGCCGTGCCCAGGCCCAGGACCACTTTAAAGAGGTCGCCGTCTACCGTGAGGTCCATGCTGCCTTTTTGAAGCTGCATAAGGCTCCTGGCAATAGACAGGCCCAGGCCGCTCCCCTCGGTATTGCGGGAGCTGTCTCCCCTTACAAAGCGCTCCATCAGCTCATCGCCGCTGATATTGAGCTGGCTGCGTGAGATGTTGCGGAAGATTATCCGGGCCCGGTCCCCCTGGCGCTCAAGGCTTAGATACACCCTGGTGCCGGGCTGGGCGTATTTGCAGGCGTTGCTCATAAGGTTGTCGAACACGCGCCACATATGCCGCCCGTCGGCCATTACCGTCACGGTCTCCTCCGGCCTGGACAGGACGAGCTCCAGCCCTGCGGCGGACAGCTTCTCCGCATATTCGCCGGCGGTCTGGTCCAGCAGCACACCCAGCTCACAGCGCTCAAGATTTACAGACAGGTTCCCGGTGGAGGCCTTTGAGGCCTCCATCAGGTCCTCGATAAGCTTTTTCAGCTTCGCGGACTGGCGGGACAGGACCTCGATGTATTCCCGGCTCTTCTCATTCTCGGGCTGTTCCTTGCCCAGCAGGTCCACATAGTTTATTATGGAGGTGAGAGGGGTCTTTATATCGTGGGAGACGTTGGTGATAAGCTCGGTCCGGAAGTGCTCGCTCTTCATGCGCTCATCTACGGCGCGGCTTATGCCGTCGCTTATGTTGTTCAGGTCCTCCGCGTGGCGGAGAAGCTCACCCCGCATATCCTTCGTGTCTATTTTATAGCCCTCGTTGCCGCCTGCTATCTCCTGGGCGCCCCGGCGTATCTTCCGGGCGCAGACCACAAAGTACAGCAGCAGGGCGGTGAAAACGGCGCTCTCCACCAGCCAGCCGAAAAGCTCCATGCCGTTTGAGTATTCGGTGGCGAGGATGAAGATGAACTCCACCAGCAGCAGCCCGCCGAGGGCGGCCCCCCAGCGGCCCAGGAGCGGCAGGGCGCGGACAAGGCCCATAAGGCCCTGGCAGAGCTTTTTTATGGTGCGCCAGCACCACATCGTCACCCTGTATACAAGGCAGCTTCTCAAAACTCCGCCCAGCTTCAGCCTTGTGGCGAGACTCATGCAGAAAAGTATCAGGATGGGCTCCCCAACGATGATGGCCAGTGCGGCCACCACTATCAAGGTCCCGGCATGTGTTATGCTCCCACCAAAGACCAGGGAGAGCAGCAGGAGCAGCACCGTGCCGATGACCAGGACGAACACGTCAAAGGGTATCCTGTCCAGAGCGTTTGACTGCACGGGCCCGTTCTCGTCCCGGTGGCCCGCGGCGCACATCAGGAAAACGAACAGCAGCACCCAGACTATCAGGGCCAGGAGCCCGTAGACAATAAGCTGATATCTGGCGAAGTAGGTCCATTTCAGGATAGAGACCACGGCGCGTATATCGTCATCGGCGCTCATATCCTCCAGGATATAGCCCTTTACATAGTATACCTCCTGATTGGACTCATCCTCCGGCAGATCCACGGGGAAATAGGGATAAAAATACACTCCCCCCTCCCAGAGGACCGCCTCGCCATTATAGTCCTGGTATACCAGATTCTCTTCCTCGTCATATATGCTCAGGCGGAAATTGCTTCCATCCGGGTAATCTCCGCTCACATAGCCGCTGTGATACACCCCGCCGCTGAGCACATACTCGCCATAGTTATAGCAGCGGTCAATGCCCATGCCGCTCAGGGCGTTTTCCAGCACCTGCTCATAGCCGCTGGGGAAAGCGCCGAAGCCCGCCAGCACCACGGTGGCGACGAGGCAGGCCACGAAGACCAGAGCCAGCAGCACGCTCAGTATTATAACGCATGCTTTCGCAAAGGGACTGCCCTTCAGCTTTTTCATCTTATTTACCCCTTTCCATTTTATAGCCCTGCCCCCAGACGGCCTTTATATACCTGGGCTCAGCGGGGTTTATCTCTATCTTCTCACGCAGGTGCCGGATGTGTACGGCCACGGTGCTCTCCGCCCCGTAGGGTTCATCCTCCCAGACCCGGCGGTAAATGGTCTTGGGCTGGAAGACCTCACCCGGGTGCTGCATGAGAAATTTAAGAATGTCATACTCCCGGGGCGTCAGGCTCACCCGCTCCCCGTCCACGGTGACTTCCTTGCTCTTGTCGTCAAGGCACACTCCGCCTATGCGGATGCTGTTCTCCCTCGCCGCGCCCCCGCCAAGCTGCATATAGCGGCGAAGCTGAGAGCGGACCCGGGCCAGCATCTCCACCGGGTTAAAGGGCTTTGTTATATAATCGTCCGCCCCGACGTTAAGGCCCAGCACCTTGTCCGTGTCCTCGCCCTTGGCGGTGAGAAGGATGACTGGCACATTGCTGCTCTCCCTTATCTTTACCATTGCGCTTATCCCGTCCAGCTCAGGCATCATTATGTCCATGAGCACGAGCTGGATATCCTCCCGCTTCAAAAGCTCCAGCGCCTCACGGCCGTTAAAGGCCTGAAAGGTGGCATAGCCCTCCGCCTCCAGATATATTTTCAGGGCGGACACGATATCCCTCTCGTCGTCGCAGATAAGTATGTTGTACACTCTCTTCACCTCTCCTGTATTTTAACCCGCGCCCAATTAAAAATCGAGCCTTAAAACAATTAAGGTTTTCTTAATATCTTAAAATTTTATCCCTCAGCAACAGACCCTCCGGAAAGGCCGTGCCTTTCCGGAGGGTCTGCTTTTCTTACTCGTCAAGCTTCAGCACCGCGAGGAAGGCCTCTGTGGGTATCTGCACCGTGCCGAGCTGGCGCATTTTCTTTTTGCCCTCCTTCTGCTTCTCGAGGAGCTTTTTCTTCCTGGTTATGTCCCCGCCGTAGCACTTGGCAAGCACGTCCTTGCGCAGGGCCTTCACCGTCTCCCGGGCGATTATCTTGCCGCCTATGGCCGCCTGTATGGGTATCTCGAAAAGCTGCCGGGGAATGTTCTCCTTCAGCTTCTCACAGAGCTTTCTGGCCCGGGGATAGGCCTTTTCCCGGTGGGCGATGAAGCTGAGAGCGTCCACCTGGTCCCCGTTGAGCAGCATGTCCACCTTCACAAGGTCGCTGGTCTTATACTCGCTGAACTCATAGTCCAGGGAGGCATATCCCTTGGTCCGGGCCTTCAGGGTGTCGAAAAAGTCGTATATTATCTCGTTCAGGGGCATTTCATAGTGCAGCTCCACCAGGCGGCTGTCCAGATACTGCATGTTTTTGTATTCGCCCCGCCTGTCCTGGCAGAGAGGCATGATATTGCCCACAAACTCGTTGGGCGTAATGATGGAGACCTTCACAAAGGGCTCGTAGGCCTCCATGATGGAGGCGGTCTCCGGATAGTTGTGGGGGTTGTCCACCATGACCACGCTGCCGTCGGTCTTTACTACCTTATATATAACAGAAGGGAGGGTGGTGACAAGCTCCAGGTCAAACTCCCGCTCCAGACGCTCCTGGATGACCTCCATGTGGAGCATGCCCAGAAAGCCGCAGCGGAAGCCAAAGCCCAGGGCCACGGAGCTCTCCGGCTCGTAGGCCAGGGAGGCGTCGTTCAGCTTCAGCTTGTCCAGAGCCTCCCGCAGGTCCGGGTATTTGGAGCCGTCCTCGGTGTATATGCCGCAGTAGACCATGGGCCTTGCGGGCCTGTAGCCGGGCAGGGCCGTCTCCGCAGGGTCCCGGGCCAGGGTCACGGTGTCGCCTACCTGGGTATCCGCCACGTTTTTTATGCTGGCCGTGAAATAGCCCACGTCCCCCGCGCTGAGCTCCTGGCAGGGCTCCAGGCCGATGGGTCGGAGATATCCCAGCTCCAGCACCTTATACCTCGCCCCGGTGGACATGAGCAGCACCTCGCTGTCCTTCCTCAGGCGGCCGTCTATAAGCCGCATGAACACGATAACGCCCCTGTAGTTGTCGTACTGGCTGTCAAATATCAGGGCCTTCAGGGGCTTTTCCGGGTCTCCGGCAGGGGCGGGGACATTTTTCACGATGTCCTCAAGCACCGCCTCGATGTTGAGGCCCGCCTTGGCGCTTATCTCCGGCGCGTCCTGGGCCGGGATGCCGATTATCTCTTCTATCTCGTCCTTCACCCGCTGGGGCTCCGCCGCGGGCAGGTCTATCTTGTTTATGACAGGCAGTATCTCCAGGTCGTTGTCCAGGGCCAGATAGGTGTTGGAAAGGGTCTGGGCCTCCACCCCCTGGGAAGCGTCCACCACAAGGACAGCCCCCTCGCAGGCCGCCAGGGAACGGCTGACCTCGTAGTTGAAGTCCACATGGCCCGGGGTGTCGATAAGGTTCAGGGTATAGCTCTCCCCGTCCTCCGCCTTATACTCAAGCCCGACGGCCCGGGCCTTTATGGTTATGCCCCGCTCCCGCTCAAGGTCCATGTTGTCCAGTATCTGGTCTTCCATTATCCGCGCTTCCACAGCGCCGCATTTTTCGATGAGCCGGTCGGAAAGGGTGGATTTCCCGTGGTCTATGTGGGCGATGATGGAAAAGTTTCTTATATTCTCCTGTCTGCTCATGGCCTGGTCCGCCCCTCCTCCAGAAAGATCTCCGCCCTGTCCAGCAGGCCCCGTATCTGGCCCAGGAAGACCCGGGCCGCCGCCCGCTCTCTGCCCTCCGGCTCGTCCGTGCGGCAGAGCAGGTAGTCCGCCGTGACCCCATAATAGTCGCAGGCCCGGCACACAAAGGCGAGCCCCGGCTCTCGCGCACCCTTTTCATAATGGCTAAGCAGGGCCTGGCTTATGCCCAGCTCCAGAGCCGCCTGGCGCTGGCTTATATTCTTTTCACGGCGAAGTGCCGACAATGTCTCGGGAAAGCTTCTGTTCATGCTGCAACGCGCTCCATTAATCCATATTGACCCAGATATTATAACGGCAGTATAGTTTTTTGTAAACAGTAAAAAACACACGGAATACGTTTTTTCCTTCCGCAGCGGCTTGGACGTTCACAAAATCTCCGGGCTTTGTTTAAAATTTCTTGGGAGTTTGTTCATTACAGGGACATAAATGCCGGTTATATTATACCCACAAACAAAGCAAGGCGAGAGGTCAGCGAGATGTACGAGCCCGATGGAAAAAGCGCCCTGGATGAGCGGAAAGAAAAAAGCGATTCCGGTCTGGTTTCTCCGGAGGCCCGGATCTCCTCCCACCCCAGAGACACGGACCGGGTAAACGGTGAGTATCACTACAAAAACGGCTACACCCAGAAGATCTATTCCGACGCGCATTATGTGCCCGCCGGAGAGAGCACGGTGCCGCCCCGGTACTACAGCCCCCCCGGGAAGCCCGTGAGAGAGCCTAAGCCCCCCCGGGAGAAAAAGCCCGGAGGCGGCGCGGGGAAGATCTTTCTGATGTGCATGGTCTGCGCCCTGCTTGGCGGCTTCATAGGCTCTGCGGTAACGAGCAGCGGCTTTGAAGAGCGGATAGCTCTTCTTGAGCAGCAGGCGGTCCAGGCCCAGGAAGAGGCCCTTGTTGTGAGCAGCCCCCAGCCCGGCATGGCTTTGAGCTCCGGCTCCGCCCTCTCGGCGAGCCAGATATACGAGCGGGCCTGTCAAGAGGTGGTGGGCGTGAGCACAGAGGTGACATATACCAACTATTTCGGCATGACCAGCGCCTCCGCCGTCAGCGGCACAGGCTTCATCGTCTCTGAAAACGGCTACATCGTCACCAACTACCACGTTATAGAGCAGGCCTACGCCCGGGACCTTGAGGTCTCAGTCATGCTCCACGACGGTTCAAAATACTCCGCCTCCATAATAGGCGTTGAGGAATGCAGCGACCTGGCCGTTCTGAAGATAGAGGCGGTCAATCTCAGCCCCGTGAGCCTTGGCGACAGCGACAGTCTCCAGGTCGGGGACGACATATACGCTGTTGGCAACCCCCTGGGCGAGCTTGATTTCTCCATGAGCACCGGCCATGTGAGCGCTCTCGACAGGCTTATCTCCACCGACGACAGCTCATACGCGATAAGCATGTTTCAGATCGACGCGGCGGTGAACACCGGCAACTCCGGCGGCCCGGCCTACAACTCCAGAGGCGAGGTAGTGGGCATAGTCAGCGCCAAATACAGCGACGCGGGCGTGGAGGGCATAGGCTTCGCCATCCCCATAAACGACGCGGCCTCCATAGTAAGCGACTTGATAACCAAGGGCTATGTCACCGGCAGGGCCTATATGGGGATCGAGTTTGATAATAGATACAACACGATATACAGTCAGTATTACGGAATGCCCATCGGCGCCTATGTGTACTCGGTCGAAAGCGGAAGCTGCGCCGAGGAGGCTGGGCTCCAGTCAGGAGACATCATCACAGAGCTGGGCGGTTTGGAGATAGCTGGATACAGCGATATCAAACAGGCCGTAAAGCAGTTCTCCGCCGGTGACACCGTCGGGCTCAGCCTCTACAGGGCTGGAGAAAGCCTTGAACTGACCATAACCTTCGACGAGGCCCAGCCGGACTCCACCTCCGACAGCCCCATAAAGATAAGCCCCGGCACCGGGGAATAAACGGTGGACACTTTATTTGCTACTTTTCTACTCCTATAAATCCTCTCTTTTCTCCCAAAAACGAAGCCCCCTGCGCCTCGGCGCAGGGGGCTTTGTTTTTCTGTTGACCGGCATAGTTCAGTCGAGCTCATCCACCGGGTCATAGCTCAGGATGACGGCCTGGTATGGGGCCAAGCGCAGCTCTTCGGCCCCGTCCAGCTCATATCCCTCTATATTTGACAGGATGAGCTTAAGAGCACGATAGCTCTCGGGCAGCCTGGGGCACAGCTCATTTTCAGAAAAGTTTCCTACAACGAACCAGTGTTCGCCTTCAAACTGCTTCTCATAGGCAAAAAGCTCTTCATCCTCGGGCCAGACCAGGGATATCTCGCCGTAGGGCATTATCAGATTATCTTTTCTGAGTTTTATCAGCCGCTTGTAAAAGTTCAGGACTGAGTCCGGATCCCTCTTCGCCGCCTCCACATTTATCTCACCATAGTCCGGGTTCAGCATTATCCAGGGCGTGCCGCTTGTAAAGCCGCCGTTGGGAGAAGCGTCCCAGGGCATGGGGGTGCGGGCATTATCACGGGCCTTGCGGTGAATAGCCTCCCACATGAACTCCGGGCTGGCCCCGCTTCGCTCACAGTCGTTCACAAAATTCAGGCTCTCAACATCTCTGAGCTGCCCGGTGGAAGTCCAGGGCACGTTTACCATGCCTATCTCCTCCCCCTGGTACACAAATGGCGTGCCCCGCAGGGTGTGAAGGATGAGCCCCAGCATTTTTGCGCAGCGGACCCGATATTTGCCGCTTGTACCAAAGCGTGACAGGGCCCTCGGCTGGTCCTGGTTTGACCAGAAAAGGCCAAGCCAGCCATCTCTAAGCTCCCACTGCCACTGGGCCAGCCGCTGCTTGAGTTCGCTGAGCTTCCAGGGCCGGTAATACCACTTTCCCTGCGGCTGCGCGTCCATATCTATATGCGCGAAGGAAAACACCGCGTCCAGCTCACGTCCCGGGCCTGCCGTGTATCTCCTCCCCTGCTCCGGCGAAAGAGATATGCACTCGCCCACTGTGAATATATCCCTGTCCGCATACACTTTTTCCGCCATTTCCCGCAGATATTGGTGGATGGGCTCGATATCGCACATGTGTTCAGCGGGAAAAACATAGCCGTTCATGTCCTTCTCGCCCGAGGCGTCGGGAAATCCCTCTGTCTTGCACAGGAGGTTTATCACGTCCATTCTAAAGCCATCCGCACCCTTTCCAAGCCACCAGGACATCATATCATACACTTCCCGCCGTACCGCCGGGTTATGCCAGTTCAGATCGGGCTGCTTTTTGGAAAACAGGTGCAGATAATACTCGTCCGTCGCCTCGTTATACTCCCAGGCCGAGGGAGTGAAGAACGAGGCCCAGTTGTTTGGCTCCTTCCCGTCTTTCCCCGGCCGCCATATGTAGTAGTCGTGCTTTTCGTTGTCCCTGCTCTTCCGGGCTTCAATGAACCAGGGGTGCTCATCGGAACTGTGGTTCACGACCAGGTCCACCAGTAGCTTTATCCCGTTGGCGTGGAGCTTATCCCGCAGCTCCTCCCAGTCTGCCATTGTTCCGAACTGCTCCATGATATCCCGGTAATCCGATATGTCATAGCCCATATCGTCGTTCGGAGATCTGAAGACCGGCCCAAGCCACACAGCGCCTATGCCAAGCTCCACCAGATGATCCAGCCTGTTGATAATGCCCCGAAGGTCCCCCATTCCGTCCCCGTCCGAGTCCTGAAAGCTGCGCGGATATATCTGGTAGAACACACATTCCTTCCACCAATGCCGCTGATGTACCATAAAAGCGCCCCCTTAATCAAAAGCCAGCTCCCGGCCCAGGCTGGCAGAGCCATATATGGCGTCTATGAGCCGCTGGACAGTGTAGCAGTTTCGCGCCGAGCTTATCGGCTCCAGCCCTTCCCTGACGCAGCGCACGAAATGTTCCGCCTCGTTTCTGAAGCCCTCCATCCAGGCATCGTCCCGGGAAAAACTGGGCCTGATATCCGTGGAGCCGCCCTGCCCGGCGCCGAAGATCACAAAGGGTTCAAGACTCGCTCCCTCCCGGCTGCCGTATATCTTCAGGTTTAGGTCCTCTTCAGGGCCGTTTATCGCCCAGCTCACTGTGAGCGTCATGCTTTTATGCCCTTCAAAGCGGATGAAGGCCACCGCTGCCTCCTCCACGTCCATCACTGCCCCGTCCGACCTCAAGTCGCCCCAGTTGAAACTGCTCTCCGCGCGGACATCCCCCAGACGGCTATGGGTCATGGCGCTGACCGTAAGCGGTTTTGGACAGCCCATCAGATACCAGGCAAGATCAAGGGCGTGAACGCCGATATCTATGCCGGCTCCGCCTCCGGACAACGCCTTCTGGGCAAACCAAGGGTTGGCGGGTATTCCCCGGCGGCGGACCCATCTTGCGTCGGCGTGGTATATCTCCCCCATCAGGCCCTCTCTGCGGCGTCTGTCCAGGATGAGCGTCTCCGTGCGGAAGCGGTTCAGCATGCCCAGCATGAAGGTCACGCCGTTTTCTTCCACCGCGTCCATGATCTGCTTTGCTTCGGCAGCGCTGAGGGCCATGGGTTTCTCAAGAAAAATGTTTTTCCCTGCCCTGGCCGCCTCCAGCGCCATGGGGCAGTGCATATCAGTGCGGGTACATATAGAGACCGCGTCAACCCCGCCGCGGGCAAGCAGCTCAGAGTAATCGGTATATACTTCCGCGCCAAGGGGCTCCGCCAGGGCCCGGGCCTTGCCCTCTTTGCGGTCATACACCGCGCTTATCTCCACCCCTTCGCAGCTCATGAACGCGGGGACATGGAAGGTCCTCGCCGCAAGGCCTGCGCCAACGATAGCAAGTTTCACAGTTCAGCCTCCTCCCGGTTCAAAAAAGCTCTTTCAAATACACGGCCCTGTGTTCCCGGACCGAAAGCAGCACGGCAGACGCTATAGCCAGGCTGTTCAGGTTGTCTTCCAGCGTAGGAAGTTCTGTTCGCTCCCCCTTGAGGGCACGGCGGAGCTCGGCGAGTATGCCCTCCCTGTCAAAGCCGGGGAAGGAGATCTTATCCGCCGCCGGTATACTGCCCGGCTCGTCCGCCGCCGGATACAGCCTCAGTTCTTCTCCGGACAGCCAGGTGGCAAGGCCCCTGGCACACTGGACCCGCCAGTCTCCCTGAAACTCTGTAGGCGCGCCCACAGAACTCATATGGCTTGAAAACAGGGCCCGCACTCCGTTTTCAAACTCCATGTTGATGAAAAAGGATTCCGGCCCCCGAGTGACCGCCCATTTCGGGTTCCAGCCGTCCGCATATACGCTTTTTACATTTGAAGAGCTTAGGAAGCGGAGCATGTCAAAGTGATGTATACACACCTCATAGGCCTGCATGCAGACCTGTTTACCGCGCCAGCCCTGAATATTCCATATATGCTCCCTGGGATCTGTCGTCATCCCGGCGCGATAATCCAACTGAACGAATTGCAGTTCCCCCAGCTCTCCGCTGCCGATACCCTCACGGAGCCGCCATAGTTCCTCCCGGAAACGGTAGTTCTGGCTTACAAACACCCGCTCCTTTCGACCCTCCATCCAGCGGGCAAAGGCCTTTGCCTGGTCCAGATCGTCGCACAGGGGCTTTTCGATAAGGACATTTTTCCCCGCAAGCACAGCCCTTTTCGCAAACTCAATGTGCGCGTAGTGGGGCAGCACTATAAGGACAAGGTCCGCCTCAAGCTTGAGAGCCTCGTCATAATCGTTAAAGCATTTTTCTTCCGGCAGGCCCCAGGCCTCCCGGGCTTTTTTTAGAGTCTCCGGCGTCCGCACCACAAGGGCCGCCAGTTCAAGATCCGGGCTGTCCAGAATGTACTTGATCCAGCTTTCACCCCAATAGCCATAGCCTGCCTGTATGATCTTGATATTCATCCGCTCCTTTCAAAAAAGCTGCGGCGGGGAGGGCTCAGAGCTCTTCGAGAGGGATGGGCTCAAAGCTGGTTTTCAGTTCCGCCGCCATCCCGGTCTCGGCCGATCTGTAGGCGGCCTCGATTATCTCTATCACATGCCTGGCGTGCTCGGCTGTGCCCACTGCGGGAACACCGTTTATCACCCAATCCGCCAATTGGTTTATATCCTCAAAAATATGGGACTCGCCCAGGCCGACCTGATGGTCGTTCAGGTGCGGCAGGCCCATGTTGCTGCGGATGAAGTCCATATCCATCTTCCCCGGCTCGTACAAGATCACCTCTCCATTTTTGCCTTGTATCCTGCCGTCCATTATCCGCCCCTCGGTGCCGAAGGTTATGGTAGAAAAGCCATTATAATTCCCGAAATCCCCCTTGAGCGAGGTATACATCACGCCGTAAAACGCGTCTCCGAAGTCGAGTATCATCTGGGTAGAGTCGTCCACCTCAGAGGATATGGGCTTTCCGTCGAAATAGTATGTGGGCACGCGCTGGCCGGAGAAGGCTGTGACCCGCTTTGCCGGGCCGAATATGCCCGTCATAGCATGGAGCGCGTAAACCGTGCAGTCCCATATGGGCCCGCCGGCCGGGCGCTTAAAATACCAGGTGGGGTCTATTTTTTCCATGCCGCTGCCAAGGTCTCTGTTCGGCTGAGTACAGTGCCAATACAGCACCCCCTCGGAGCCGCCTATGGTCCAGCTCGGGATACCTATCTCCCCGCTCAGTATGGCCTTCCTTATCCGCCGCAGCGCGGGGGAGGTCATCTGCCCGGGGGAGGCTACGAGCCTGACCTTGTATTTCTCTGCCTCGGCGATCATTTCGGTGGCCTCATCGGCGGAGAGGCACATCGTCTTGTTAAAATGTACATGCTTCCCGGCCCGTATCGCTTTCATGCCCTGCTCGAAATGGACTCCTATAGGAGAGGCCAGGGTCACGGCATCCAGCTCCGGGTCCTTCAGCAGTTCATCATAGCTTGTGTAAAAACGGGGTATATTGAATTTTCTCGCCACATATTCCGCCCTGCCCGGCACAGGGTCCATAACGGCGGCCGCGAATACGAGCTCGCAGCCGTCCTCCTCGCAGGTATGCTGGCACACGGACTGTATGCCCGTTGAGCCGCAGCCGACGACGCCAATACCAAGACGCTTTGTCATTATCACATCTCCCTTTTCAGCTATATGCTCCATCTGCCCCTACGGGATTCAGACAGAGCTTTATTAATAGCGTTTTACCAGTTCCTGCATATAGCTGACGAACTGATATGTACATTTCCTGTCGAACTCGTGCATTTCCTCCAGGCAGTTATATGGACGCTCCGGCAGGATAAAAGCAGGTTCTGCCATGAGTATCATGTTTTCCTTTCGCTTTGCCTTTTCACAGATAGCTCCCATTACGACGTCAAAATCGATAATGCCCTCCCCAAGGCGGCAGCCCTTCAATATCATTGGCATGTCCTGCCAGAGATGCTCAAACACCGGGTTATCCACGACCTTGAAGTCTTTGAAATGGGCCGCCACGGCCCAGGGCGCAAGAGTTTCCACGTCCGCCATTGGGTCGCAGCAGATTACAGCCCCGTTTCCTATATCGAACATCCCGCCTATATTGGGGTGGCCTGTCTCTTCCAGGATCCCGGCTATCTCACTGCCTGTGAAATCGCAGTGGTTTTCATAGGCCATCATGATATCTGTCCCCTCCAGCGCCCTGCCCAGTTCTCTCAGGTTCGCACAGACAAATTTTTTTATCTCGTCATACCTGAGCTTTTTGTTATAGCGGCTGTACCTGGTCTCAAGCTTTCCATAGCCGCCGCTGAGGGTATTGGCGCCGAATATGCCGCAGATCTCGATGATCTTGTCCAGGTACCGGCGGGCCTCCGCCGGTTCCATGGCTTTCTCCCCTGTGACCGGGTGCGGCAGACCGGCAAGGCTCATACATGGGACGCAGTATACGACATAGTGTACGTCCGCTTCCTTCGCTATGGCCGCCATTTCACGGACATAGCCCATATCCTCAAAGGCCAGGAAGCCCGCGTCGTATTTCTCACCCACCGGAATGCCGGGCACGGGCAGCATTGACAGGGCGTGGGCGTCCATCCGTCTGCACTCCCCGATATACCACAGGAAGGAATCTCTGCCTGGGGCCAGAGTCTCCGGGCAGCGGTTGGCAAACTGCTGAAAACCGATTTTAAAATTAAAGCTGTTATTCATATCTCCCTCCACCTTCTTAACGAGATCTGACGCTTTCTCATCCCTTCACGGCTCCGCTCACGGTCATGGCCTTCTCCACCTGGGCGCTGAATATAGCATATATCAGGACCGTGGGGATGCTGGCGATCACCATTGTGGCCCCCATCGCGCCCCAATCCGTCGTATATTCGCCCTGGAAAAACAGCAGACCCAGGGGAAGGGTCTTCAGTTCGTCCCTTGTGAGCAGGATAAGCGCCAGATTATACTCGTTCCACACCCCCATGAACACGAATATGGCCACTGTCGCGATGGCGGATCTGATGTTAGGAACAATGATCTTCAAAAAGCAGGTCCAGACCGAGGCGCCGTCTATGCATGCGGACTCCTCCAGTTCAAATGGCAGGCTCCTCATATAACCATACAGCACCATTATGGAAAAAGACAGGTTAAACGCCGTATATGGCACAATGACCGCCCATAGTGTGTTGTTTATATGCAGGTCACGGACCAGGACCGCTATCGGGATCATTATGCACTGCAATGGCAAAAACAGGCCGATCATGGTCAGCATACGCAGAAAATGCTGGCCCCGGAAGTGCATCCTGGCAGTGGCATACGCAAACATCGTGGCAAAAATGGTGACGAAGAATATCACGGCCGCCGTCACTTTCACGCTGTTCATGAAATATGTAGGCAGATCAAAGGTCTGCCAGGCCTTCACATAGTTTTCAAAGCGGAAGACCTGGGGAAAGCCGAAGGGGTTTGTGGTAAATATCTCCATGTTGTCCTTAAAAGAGTAGAACAGCATCCAAATGAGCGGATAGAGATTTATCACGGCGTAAACATACAGGATAAGCTTGAAGGCTGTGGAGCCCAGGGAGAGCCGTCCGCGTTTTTTCACTGTTTTCCCCCCTGTCAATATACAATGCGCTCCCGCGCCACCAGCCTGTTTATAACAACAGAGACAAGCAGGCACTGGGCCACCAGCATGACCGCCGCAGTGCAGCCGTAGCCGTAATTGCCCACTATAAATGCGGAGCGGTACATCAGATAAGTCAGAGTATAGGTCTGGGTGCCCGGGCCGCCGCCGGTCATGATGTTCATGCTGGCAAAGGCGTTTAGGCCGCCGGTTATGGCAATTATCAGGCAATATTTGTAGGTCTCCTGCATGAGCGGTATGCTTATTTTTATATGAGCGCGCAGCTTTGAGCAGCCATCCAGCCGCGCCGCCTCAAAATAATGATCGGGTATGGAGTTTACCGCCGACAAAAGCAGAATGAACTGATATCCGGTAAACTGCCAGGTGTTGACCACCGCAATGGCGATTATGGCCGAGTTCCCGTCCCCGCCAAGCCAGTTCTGCCTGTAGCTCAGGCCCAGCGTCTCAAACAGCTTATTTATCAGGCCATGATCCGCGTTATACATGGACAGCCAAAGCTGGGAAACGACGGTGATCGACAAAACCGCAGGGACATAGTAGGAAATACGGAAAAACTTTTTTTCTATCCTGCCGGAATCCTTTACGGCGAAGGCCAGCAGCGTAGCCAGTGGGACCTGCACGCATACCTGGATAAGGGCAAAGATCGTTCCATTTTTCAGGCCGGTGTAGAAAATCGGGTCTTTTAATATTCTGGCGTAGTTTTTCAGCCCGTTAAAGACGGCCGCATTCAGGCCGTCCCATTGGGTGAAGCTGTGCACGAGCAGGATACACAGCGGATAGAGCACCATGACGCCGATCAGTATCACAGTTGGCGCGATGAGCAGCGTTATCATGGCTTTATTGCCCAGATATTTTTTCATGAAGCGCCCCTTTCTTTCACTGAGGGGTCCCGGCAAGGCCCAAAACATGCCGGGGCCCCGGCTTATCAGTCGCCTGTGACAAGGGCAACGCTTTCAATAAACTCCTCCGCGGTCATTACTCCCGCAAGAAGGCTCTGAGTCCCCTCGCCAATGACCGTATAGAGCTCCATATTGGCGCCGCTGCCGGCAAGGACGGTGGTGCTGGTCGCCATGCTTGTATACTCGCTCAATTTCGCGTTCATGGGGACCTGCTCCACAGCCATTGGAAGCTCGCACTTCACAGCGTTATTTGTGGAGCCGCGCTGAGTATAGTTATACTCCGAGTATTTTTCCGCGAGATAGCAGGCTACCTCAACAGCCTCGTCAAAATGCTCGCTCCAGGCGCTTACGCCAAAGCCGGCCGCGTAGCCGTATCCGCCGGAAAACGCGTACATGGAAGATTCCACAGTATCGGGAGAGGCCGCCGGAAACTGGATCCAGTCCACCTCATCCCCAAGCTTCTCTGTGGATGAGGCTATCTCCCACTGTCCGTTGAGGAACATTGCCGCCTCCCGGTTATACCAGAGGTTCGTGGCCTGTTCATAATTCAGCGTGGTCACTCCGGTGGGAAAGGCCCCTGCCTCCGCGAGAGCCTGAAGGTCCTGGGCCGCCTTCAGATAGCCTTCCTCACGGATATTACGCGTCCCGTCCTGAAGTCCGGTCAGTCCCTCCGGTATATACCTGGTCACGATACCGTCATATAGGGTGTTGCAGATCCACTGCTCCTTGCCGAATATGGGCAGGACCGTTACGCCCTTGGCGGACAAGGTCTCGGCGGCAGAGATCCATTCGTCGATGGTGGCGGGTATCTCAACGCCGTTCTCTTCAAAGATCGCCTTGTTGACAAACAGCAGTGCTACCTCGTTCCCGGTAAATGGCAGGGTGTATATCTTTCCATCGCTGTGATACAGCTTGGATGTGGCCGTGGGGAGCACCTTGTCGACAAAGCCGTTTGCCTCCACTTTTTCCGTAAGGTCTACCACGGCACCCGCCTCTATCATAGAGTCCAAAAGCTGCGCCCCGGCTATCCCGAAGATATCAGGCATATCCCCGGTGGCGACCATGGACTTAAGCTTCACCCCGTCGTCGGCCGGCATAGCGTCCAGCTCCAGCGTCACCCAGGGCATGTCTCTCGCAAGGCACTCCACCGCGTAATCATAGGGCTTTATCGTGTCGTCGTCTGAATAGCGCACATAGACGCGAAGAGTGATCGGCTCATGTTCGGCGCTTTCTCCCGCAGCGGGCTGTGCCTCCGCCGGGTCCTTCTCCGCCGGGCCTGCCTGGTCCGTGCCGCAGGCCGCCATGGAAAACAGCAGCACCAGGGTCATAAGCAGCGCAATTAGTTTTTTCATTTCTTTTCCTCCTATTTTTTTATAAGCCGAGCCAATTGGCACAGGATCGAAAAATAGTCGTGCTTCGGCTATTTTTCAGAATATAGCCGCCCTGATATTCCCGCTCGAGGCAGCTTGTACGATACATTTAATTATGCACACGGAGTCGCTTTTGTACATGGAATTTTCGTTTATCGCTTGTAAAAAACGGACTTGTTTTGTATATTTTGCGCTCTTTCTTTGTTTTTGCACAATTTATACAGCACGCTTTTATACTTAATGCACAGTTTTTTGCCTTGTTTTGAAAACATTGTGGTTGACACCTGCCGATTAATACATTATCATACATTTAAGCCGCAAACTCATCGCCGGCGGCAATTATCGGGGGATGAGCCCTGTTTTACAATTCCGGGCCCACCTGCTGTGTCAACACAAATTTTTCGAGGTGCGAATATGCTTCTTCCAAATTATTTTGAAGATCCCGACATCCTGCATATAGGCACGCTTCCGGTCTGCTCCTATTTTATCCCCGCTCAGGATGAACACACGGCCATGCTGCCCAGGGAGGCTTCCGCCTTTTTTCAAGACCTTGGCGGCAGGTGGAAATTCAAATATGAGCCCAGCATACGGCTCATGGACCAGGAATACTGGCTCAGCGAGACAGTGCCAGAGGGCTTTGACACCGTTGAGGTCCCCTCCTCATGGCAGATGCAGGGATACGACAGGCACCAGTACACCAATATCCGCTATCCTTTTCCTTACGATCCCCCCTACGTTCCATATCACGATCCCTGCGGGGTCTATATGCGCTCCTTTCAATACAGTCTCCGGCCGAAAAAGCGCTGTCATCTCTGCTGCGAGGGCATAGACAGCTGCTTCTACGTCTGGATAAACGGCTGCTTCGCGGGCTACAGCCAGGTATCCTATTGCAGCTCCGTATTTGATATCACGGCCCTGCTCCGTGAAGGGGAAAACAGGATCTGCTTCGTTGTGCCCAAATGGTGCGACGGCAGCTATTTCGAGGATCAGGACAAATTCAGGATGTCCGGTATTTTCCGTGACGTATATCTGCTGACCCGCGACGAAGCTCATATACGCGACATACATATAAGCACCGTGATCGGCGCTGAAAAAGGCAGCGCCCTCATCTCAGCGGAGCTCAGGGCAGAGCTGCCGGAGGGCGCTGTGGAATACTCCCTTCTCTCACCGGAAGGCGAGACGCTGCTTTCCGGCCTGTGCGGGGCGGGCAGGCTGTCTCTGCCGGTGCAAAGCCCCCTGCTTTGGAACGCGGAGACGCCCTGGCTTTACACTCTGCTTCTCCACTGCGGGGAGGAGCATATCGCAATGAGAGTGGGCATACGGGAGATAAATATCGGCCCCGGCTCAGTCGTGGAGCTGAACGGGAGCCCCATACGCTTCAACGGCGTGAACCGCCATGACAGCGACCCGGTCACTGGGGCCCGTTGCTCTCGGGAACAGATCGAGCGGGACCTGGTCATGATGAAGGCGCACAACATAAATGCCCTTCGCACTTCTCATTACCCGCCCCAGCCCGTTCTGCTGGAGATGTGCGACAGGCTGGGCCTGTATGTTATCGAAGAAGCCTGCATAGAGACCCACGGAGTCACCGCCCTCTATGGAGAGGAGGCCGACTTTGGCCTTCTGGCGGATGACCCCAGGTACGCGGAAAGTATTCTTGACAGAGTACAGCGCATGGTCCTGCGGGACAGAAATCACGCCTCTGTGCTGGTTTGGTCAATGGGCAACGAGTCCGGCTACGGGCGGAATTTTGAGGCCGCCCTCAAATGGACAAAGCAGACCGATCCGGGCAGGCTGACTCATTACGAGTCTTCGATCCATCCGCGCGGGGGCCGGGGCTTTGACCTTTCATACCTGGATCTCTACAGCCGCATGTATCCGGGAATAGAGGAGATAGAGAGCTATATAAGCTCCGGCGCGGAAAGGCCCATCATCCTCTGTGAGTACAGCCACGCCATGGGGAACGGGCCCGGCGATCTGGAAGATTACAGGACATGCATGAGAAAGCACCCCGAATTCTGCGGCGGCTTCGTATGGGAATGGTGCGACCACTCAGTGCTCGTGCAAAGCGCCTCACAAGCTCCCCGATACATGTACGGCGGGGACTTTGGCGACTTCCCCAACGACGGGAATTTCTGCATGGACGGCCTTGTATATCCCGACCGCCGTCCTCATACCGGTCTGCTGGAATACAAACAGGTCCTGCGCCCCGTGCGTCTTGCGGAGCAGGAGACGGAGAGCGGGAGCTTCGTATTTGAGAACATGATGGATTTCACCAGCCCATCCGGCGACATGTTCCTGGAATACTCTCTGGAGATCGACGGTCAAAAGCGGTGCGGAGCCACACTGGCAGGCGAGAGCATAAACATCCCCCCTCGCGGAAAGCGCCGTATACAGCTCGAACTTCCGCCGGCAGAGGGACGCGTGGCGGGGCTTATCTTCAGATGGTTCCGGGGCCGCCCGGGAAGCGTCTCGGCCCAGGAGCTGGGTTTTGATCAGGTGATGCTCAGGTATGAGCCGGAGCGGGCCGAATATCCGTCGTCCGGCCCGGAAGGCAGGCTGGAATTTCGCGAGGACGGCAGGTATGTGAGCGTACAGGCCGGAGAATGCTCATGTCTGTGGAGCAAAGAGACCGGCATGCCCGTAAAGCTCTCCTGCCCCGGTGAGCTGCTGGCGGAGCCCATGGAATTCAACCTATGGAGGGCTCCCACAGACAATGACATGTATATCCGCCGTGAATGGTCCGCCGCAGGCTACGACCGGGTAATACCGCGGGCAAAAGAATTCTCCTGGGCCGCGAAAAACGGCCTGGCGGAGATCCGGGCCCACATCTCATTAACGGCGGCGGCACTCAGCAACATCATGGAGATAGACTGCTGCTGGAGCTTTTCCTGTTCCGGCAGGCTCAGCCTGAAGCTGAGCGCGGTCAGGAACAGCCGCCTGCCATATCTGCCCCGTTTTGGGCTCAGGATGTTTTTGCCCGAAAATATCAGCCGGGCGGAATACTTCGGCCGCGGTCCCTATGAAAGCTATGCGGACAAGCGCCAGGCCTCATGGCTCGGCCGCTTTGTGACCGACGCCGAAAGTAATTTTGAGCATTATCTCCGCCCCCAGGAGAGCGGAAGCCACTGCTCCTGTTCAGAGCTAAAGCTCAGCGGCGGCGGGGAACATCTGCTTTTCCTTGCTGACAAAGACTTCAGCTTCAGCTTCTGCCGCTATTCACAGGAAGAACTCACAGAGAAGAGGCACGATTTTGAACTGTGCCCCTCCAACAGCAATATCCTCTGCCTTGATTTTGCCCACAGCGGCCTTGGCTCCAATAGCTGCGGCCCGGAGCTGGCAGAAAAATACCGGGTGGATGACAGCCGTTTTTCCGCGCTGCTGACCATCATTCCAGGCCGGGGCGGCCAGACAGCCGAAAACTGAAAAAAGCCGCCGATCGGTAAAACTCTTGCAAGGAGGCGCTGACATGGCTTTTGACCTTTCAGCCAAGCTCGATCCAAATGCGCCGAGAGCCATATATCTACAACTGCTTGACATAATAGAAACGCAGATCACAGAAAAGAAGCTCGCCCCGGGGGATATGCTCCCCTCTGAAAACGAGCTGTGCGAGTCCTTCCATATAAGCCGCACGACCGTTCGCCTGGCCTTGCACGAGCTTGAGCTGCGCGGTCTCATCATGCGCAGACGGGGTATTGGCACATTTATAATGGAACCCAAGATCTCCCGACAGTTGGGGAACCTCTACAGCTTTACGGAGGACATGAAAAAGATCGGCCTTATGCCCAGCTCAAAGGTCCTGAGCTACAGACTTTTGTCACGGGATGAGTGCCCCGCACCGATACAGGCCTTTCAGTCCCAGCGCATTATAGAGGTAGTGCGGCTGCGGCTTGCAGACGGGAGACCTATGCTCATCGAAAGGACCCATCTGCCAGTGGAACTGTGCCCTGATCTGTCCTGGGAGAGGCTTGAAAACAACGCGCTGTATTCCATCCTTTCCGAGCATTACGGTCTCAGGCCCTGTCGGGCGGTGGAGACATACGAGGCAGCCGTCGTGAACAAGGAAGAGGCCCAGCACCTACAGTGCGAGGCCGGTCAGCCGGCCTTTCTGCTGAAGCGCTCCACCTGGGACACGGAGGAAAGGCTTATCGAGTACACAGTCTCCATCATGCCCGGCTCACGCTCAAAGTTTGAGATAAGCATGTACCGCGACAGTGTGCAGGTAGCCAGGAAAACGCTCTGAAGGGGCAGGCCCTATTTCGGCCCGCTTCACGGGAGGTGTCCAATGAAGCAGAGAAGCATCCACAAAAAGCTGACCAGGTCCTATCTGATTTTGCTCGTGGCAGTGGTCCTGGTGCTTCTGGCGGGCTTTGTCATGACGCTTTGGCTTAGCGTCCTGCCGAACATGAGCCTCACGATGCAGAGCAAGATAAATGAGCTCCAAAGCCGTGTGAGCGAACAGTTTTCCTATCTTGAGCGGGCGGCGGACACAGCCTTTCTCAACCTGAACGGGCTGGAGCCGCAGCTGCTTCTGGGGGAAGGGGACGGATCTTCTCTCGCCCGGTATAACGCTATAAACAACTGTCTGTATCAGATGAGGCAGGTCTATTCCGATGTGGAGCACGCCTTCCTGCTCGACACAGCCGGCAGCGCTTACGCGGACAACATTATTCTTGAAGAGCAACTCAGCGGGCAGTTCCCGGCCGAACTGAGCGAGACTTTGGAAGCGGCCCGCGGTAAGACCCACGTTTTTGGTATCCGCAGCATACCCGGCACCGGCAGCAGCGAACCCCTTCTTCTGGTCGGGAAGATGATACGCTGCATAGACAACTGCCAGAAAGTCGGGTATCTGTATGTTGCCGCGGAGCAGACGACCCTGAAAAAGCTATATAATGAGCAGCTCATATGCCGGGGACAGGAAATATATCTCTGCGGCAGCGACGGGACCGTGCTCTCCTCCACCGATGACAATGCCCTTGGAAAACGCCCCGGTCTCGGCGAGCTGGCGGAGGACAGGCTCTTTGTCCGCTGCGATGGGAAGATATGCCTGTATAAATGCCTGTACGACGACACGATGCAGGCAACGCTCATCCTCACCATCCCGGCCTTCGAGCTCTACAGGAACAGCGGGCTGTCCATACTTGTCATCCTGCTGTCCGTCTTCGTAGGTCTCTGCCTGGCCATGTACGAATCCGGCAGCATAACAAGACGTATCCTCACCCCCCTGCTCAGCCTGACAAAAGCCGTTAACGAGATAAGCGGCGGGAATATGCGGATGCGCTGCCGCGTTGACAAGGTTGAGGACGAGATAAGCCTGCTTGCCGCAAGCTTCAACAGTATGCTGGACAGGATAGAGCATCTGCTGGAGCAGATACAAAGGGAACACGGGGAAAAGCTCCGGTCCCAGCTCGCTGTGCAGCAGAACAAGATACAGCCCCATTTTCTCTATAACACCATAAACCTAATAAGCGTTCTGTGTGAAATGAAGATGCACGAAGAGGCTTCGCATATGGCGCGGCTCACCGCCCAATACTACCGCGGCATACTGAATGATGGGAACGACGTCATCACCATCGGGCAGGAGCTTCAGAACATAGAGCTTTACTTTCAAATCGTCCTCACCGGCAGGAAAGGCTTTTTTGAATATTCCATTGACTGCTGCGAGAGCGCTAAGGCCGCGCCCATACCCAAAATGTCGCTTCAGCCTCTTGTTGAAAACGCGGTCAAATATGCTTTTGTCGGCCGTGAAAACAACCGCATCCACATCCGCGCCGAGGCGGAGGGCGGGATGATCTCCATCACCGTGAAAGACAACGGAATAGGCCTTACGAAGGATGAGTTCTCGCAGAAAATGGAGCGCCGCCAGGAGGGGCACTTCGGCATATACAGCGTGTGCGAGCGCATGAAGCTTCTCTGCGGCGGGAACTTTGTCCTGGAAGCCCGGAGCCATCAGGGCCCCGGAGCCGAGATCCTGCTGGCTTATAATCTGTCCGCCATAGAGGAAGGCATCGTCTAAGCCCCTAATTGGGGGAGCGTTGAGAGCTGAAAAGGGAGGTGCTCCGTCTTGCTGAAGATTTTGATAGCCGATGATGACGATATTTTTGCCGGCTTTGTACAGACCTGCGTGGACTGGAGCGCCCTTGGCGCCCAAGCGCCGGCAAGGGCAAAGACCGGGCCCGAGGCCGCGGACCTCGCTCTCAGGCTCCGCCCGGATATAGTTATAATGGATGTGGAAATGCCGGGGTGCAGCGGGCTTGAATGTGTTGAAAAGATACGCCGAAGCGGAAACAACTGCGAAATTCTGCTGGTGACTGGCTACGACGAGTTCAGATACGCCCAGTGCGGCGCGAGCTACGGCGTCACGGATATCATGCTGAAGCCCGTAAGCAGGCAGGAGCTTCAGCTACAGCTATGCAGTATCGTGAACAAGCACTGGATAAAGCGCGTTTCATCCCTGGTAATGGAAAGCCTCATGGGTAAAAGCCGACCTATCGGCATACTCAATCTGTTCGAGGAAGATCTTCCCAAGGGCTCGGTAATCGACCTGGCGGCGGAAATAATGAATTCCGTGATAGAAAACAAGCTTTCAGACCTGGCCGGACATATCTCCCGTTATATGCACGCGCTGGAAAGCTGGCGCGCGCCGAACAGCCAAATGCTCTGGATGTACAGCTTTCCCGGGCTGATCTGCGCGGAGCTTCTGCAAGAGAGCGAGGCTGTCAACATCCCGGCCCCTCTTAACGACAGACACGAGCTTGCCGGCGCTATCCAGGCAGCGCTGTTCTCCCGCACGGTAGATCAGACCCTTGCCGAGCTCTGCACCCAGACCGCCGCCATACTTCAGGGGCAGCACAAAAACGGCAGCTCCCAAGCCGTGGAAGATGCATACAGAATGATACTCGACAATTATTCCGACCCAAAATTCAGCGTCGCCGCCCTGGCTGAGGCCACCCATTTCTGCGAATCCTATCTAAGAAGAGTTTTTAAGGCCGAATTTGGGCGGTCTCCAAACTCACTTTTGAAGGAAATACGGATGAATCAGGCCAGAAAGCTTATATCCGGCGGAAACATGCAGATACAACAGGCCGCACGCCTTGTGGGTTTTGACGACGCGGCCTATTTCAGCAAGTGCTTCAAGCAGTTCTTCGGCTATTCACCCTCGGAACAGAAATAGCAATATGCCGCCCTTGCCCCGGCACAGCCGTGAGGCGCCGCTAAGTGTTTCGGGGCTTCGACATCCAACAAAATATCAGCCCGCCGAAAAAGCTTTGGCTTCTTCGGCAGGCTGAGGTCTCCGGCCCCCTGGGTCGGAGTTTTCCTATACTCAGGAGCTTTATTTTCTGTGTTTCAGGCTCATGAAGAGTTTTGGGGCGGCTTTTCCTGTCAGGGTCACGAGGTGGAAGCCCGCTTTTATCAGGGCTGGGGAGCCGCTGCGGAGGAGAGCACAGAGGACCGCTGTGGGCAGGCCGCCGGAGCAGTCGCGGCAGCGGCGCTTCACCCGGGGCTCGGCCGATATTTTTTCTATCTCCGCCCGCTTTTCCCCGGGGCTGAGGGTGCAGGAGGGGGCGAAAAGGGTAGTGAGGCAGGAAAACACGCTTTTTGCGAACATATATCGGAGATCCCGCTGGCTCTCCTCCGGCAGGCCAAAGCTCCGGCAGAGCTCTTCCGCCCGGCTGTCTATCTCCAGGCAGACGGCAAACTTCTTATCATACCAGCGGCTTATAAGGCTCTCCCCCGGGTGCATGATATAGCGGTATTTGCACTGGGGCAGCACCTGGACGGAGCAGCCCGCCTCCAGGCAGTCGAAGATGAACAGCCTGTCCTCTCCCCAGCGGAAATCCCTGAAGACGATGCCCCGCTCTTTTATAAGCTGGGTCTTATACAGCTTGCCCCAGACCTGGTTCAGAAGATTTGCCGTATACAGCCGGGCAAAGCTCTGCCCAAAGTCCGGGGCGGGGATAAACTGCTCCCGCTCCTGATAGTCTCTGGAGCTGCCGTCGGCGGAGATGATGGAAAAGCCGAAGACCGTAAGCTCCGCGCCGGAACCCGCCCCCTTCAGGGCATATTCCACCGCGTCCTCCGCCAGCTCATCATCAGAGTCGATAAACATCACATAGTCGCTCTCCGGGGACAGGGCCTCCAGCCCCCGGTTCCGGGCAAGGGCAGGGCCCCCGTTTTCAACATGTATGGGCCGCAGCCGGCTGTCTTTTCGGGCCAGGGCGTCCAGCCTGGGGCCGGTCCCGTCCTTTGAGCCGTCGTTCACCGCTATAAGCTCTATGTTCCGCCAGCTCTGGCTGAGCACGCTGCTGACAGAGGCCTCTATCCAGGACTCAGCGTTATAGGCGGGCATCACAATGGAGACAAGGGGACATCTCTTTTCCTCAGACATAGGCTCCTCCTATCCTTCTTCACCGGCCAGGCGGTAAAATTCCATAAAAAACTGATACATGGGCATAAGCTCCCTGTAGCTCTCTGTCAGCAGGCTGGGGAGCTCCGGCGTGAGCAGGGCCCCGCCGAAGTCCTCCTGATGGGAAAGGCCGATATGCCGCCGGTTATACCAGCGGTTTATAAGCTCCCCCCTGTCCCCCTTTGGCCGTTTATACTCTTCACCTGTGACGGCGTAGCGGCCGGAGGCCTCTATCCCGCGGGCAAGGCGGACGAAGCGGGAGGGGTTCGCGTCAACGGTGCGGCGGAAAGCGGCCATCTGGCTGGGGCTGGCCTCGTAAAAGCCCATACCATAGCTGTAGCAGGAGGCCCCGATCTCGAACCAGAGCATGGGCCCCTCGCCCTCTATCTCCCCCGCCTTGAACGACAGCCACATATGGTCCTTATAGGGTCCCCGGCCGAAAAGCCGCCGGGCGTCCCTGTATATGCGGGAGATGTGCACCTGCCAGTCTTCCCCGGGGAATTTTTCCGCCATGAGAGCCGCCGTGTCAGCGGCCAGAGCCTTCATTGGTCTGAGCAGGCAGCGCTCATACTGTTCCTTGTGCCGCAAAAACCAGGGACGCTCATTGTTGAAGCTCAGCTCCCACAGGAAGTCCCCTGTCTCTTTCGTAAATCCGGTGAACATTTTTTACCTCGCTGAAGATAGATCGTTTCTAAAAACTTCTGTACCGTATCTTAACACAGTTTTTCTCTTTTATCAACAAAGCTCCAAGCCAACACCCTATACAAGAACCAGAAATGATGATATAATAGCCGCGCTGCGGCTATTATAGAGATTATTTCACCTCCTTTTTCTCGCCCCTGACGGGGCAGCCGAAAAAGATGATACGATGCATTCCAGATTTTCAGGCTTTTCAGCTTTTCACCGCGATGATCGCGGTATACAATGACAAAAGAAGGAGCGGCAAATGAAAATAATTATCGCCGGCGCGGGCAAGATAGGCCATTCCGTAGCCGAGATACTTTCAGACGAGGGCCACGACATAACCGTTATCGACAGGGATCCGGAGACCATACAGCTTCTCTCCAACAGCCTGGACGTTATCTGCGTGGAGGGCAGCGCCACCAGCTCCGAGACGCTTCGGGGGGCAGGGGCAGATCAGGCGGACCTGCTCATGGCCGCCACTGAGCATGACGAGGTGAACATGGTCTGCGGCATATCCGCAAGGCGTCTGGGCACAAGCCACGTCATCGCCCGGATAAGGGACCCGGAGTATTTGAGCCAGACCGGCTTTTTAAGGGACGCTCTGGGCCTGTCCGTCATAGTAAACCCGGAGTTTGAGTGCGCAAAGGAGATATCGCGGATACTCCGCTTCCCCAGCGCCGTGCGGGTGGACGCCTTTTCAAAGGGCAGTGTGGAGATAATAGAGCACCGGGTAACTGAAAACTGCAAGCTGGACGGGGTCCAGCTCAAAATGCTGCCCAGGCAGTTCGGGGCCAGGGTGCTGGTGGGCGTTGTGGAGCGCGGGGGCGAGGCTCTTATCCCCAATGGCGACTTTACGCTGAGAGCCGGGGACAAACTGAGCGTGACCGGCACTGCCAGCGAGCTGCGCCGCTTTTTCATTGCCGCCGGAGCCTATAAAAAGCCTGTGCGCCGGGTGATGATAATGGGCGGCGGCAGGATAGCCGTGTACCTGACCAAGATGCTTATAGAGAGCGGTATGGACGTGACCGTGGTAGAGCGCAGCCGGGAGCGCTGCGAGATCCTGTGCGAGCATATTCCCGGGGCTCACATAGTCTGCGGCGACGCCACCAGGAGCGACGTGCTTTTAGAGGACGGCCTGGCCTCGGCAGACGCATTTGTGGCTCTCACCGGGGACGACGGGGACAATGTGATAACCTCCATGTACGCTAAAAGCTGTTCTGTGGGTAAGATAATCGCCAAGGTGAACAGGGAGCATTTTTCCGACATTCTGGAGAGCTCCGGCCTTGACAGCATAGTCACTCCAAAGCAGATAGTCGCCCAGCAGCTTGCACGCTATGTGAGGGCCATGTCCAACTCCGTTGGCAGCAGCATGGAGACCCTGTACCGCCTGGCGGACGGGAAGGTGGAAGCTCTGGAGTTTAAAGTCCGGGAGGACGCGGCCTGCGTGAATGTGCCGCTGAAGGACCTGCGGCTCAAGCCAAATATACTTATAAGCGCCATCGTCAGGGGCAGCAAGAGCATTATCCCGGGGGGCGACACCCGCATTCTCCCCGGGGACCACGCCGTCATCGTCACCGCCGCGGGCCGGCTCACAGACATTGACGCCATCGTTGAGGAGAACTGATGAACTACAGGATGATATTCCGGGTGCTGGGCATGATACTGCTCTGTCTCTCGGCCCTTATGTTGCTGCCCCTTGTCGCGGGGCTGTGCTATGGGGAGAATGTGCTCAACTTTGTGTATACCATCGGCATAAGCGGGGCGCTGGGCGGGCTGCTGTACTGCTCCAGACCGGTGAGCACCCGGCTTTTCGCCAGGGACGGCTTCGCCATAGTGGGGCTGGGCTGGATACTCATATCCCTGCTGGGCGCCCTGCCCTTCGTGTTCAGCGGCAGCATACCCAATTATATAGACGCCCTGTTTGAGACGGTGTCCGGCTTTACCACCACGGGCTCCACCATCCTTTCAGATGTGGAGGCCCTGCCCAGAGCCGACCTGTTCTGGCGCTGCTTCACCCACTGGATAGGCGGCATGGGGGTGCTGGTGTTTATAATGGCGGTGCTGCCCATGAGCGGGGAGCACTCCATGCACATAATGCGGGCGGAGGTGCCCGGGCCCACAGTGGGCAAGCTCGTGCCCCGGGCAAAAAAGACCGCCTCCATACTCTATCTCATATACGTGGCCATGACGGCGGTGGAGACCGTGCTCCTGCTTCTGGGCGGCATGGATCTTTATGATGCCCTGCTCCACTCCTTCGCCACCGCGGGCACCGGGGGCTTCTCCACCCGCACGGCCAGCATAGGCGCCTTTGACAGCCTGTATGTGGAGATGGTGACGGCCACCTTCATGCTGCTCTTCGGTATAAACTTCAACCTGTATTTCCTGCTGCTCATGGGCCGGGTGAAGGACGTGCTGAAAAATGAGGAGCTGCACTGGTATCTGGGTATAATCAGCATCTCGGTGCTGGCTCTGGCCCTGGGCATAAGCAGGATGTACGGCAGCTTCGGCACCGCCCTGCGCCATGCCTACTTCAACGTTACCAGCATAATAAGCACCACGGGCTTCGGCACCGAGGACTTTAACCTCTGGCCGGAGTTCTGCAAGTGGATACTGGTGCTGCTGATGTTCACGGGGGCCTGCGCCGGAAGCACCGGCGGCGGCCTGAAAATATCCCGTATCGCCATCCTTTTCAAAACGGCCCTGGCGGAGCTGCGCCAGATGATACGGCCGCGGAACGTCTCCCAGGTCCAGCTTGACGGACGGAAGGTGGACGCCGGAGCGGTGAAGGCCGTGTCCACTTTCTTTGTGCTGTACATCTTTCTGCTTTTGTTCTTCACCTTCATTGTCTCCTTTGACAATTACGACATAGGCACCAATTTTACCGCGACTCTATCCTGTATCTCGAACGTGGGCCCGGGCATGTCCCTGGTGGGGCCCACCGGCAATTTCGACATTTTTTCCGGCTTCTCAAAGCTGGCCCTGTCCCTGGCGATGCTCTTTGGCCGGCTTGAGATATTCCCCATTCTGGTCCTCTTCTCGCGGCGGACCTGGAGGAACTGAGGCCGGAGCCGTGCAAGGTGAAAGACTTAAATGAAAAAACGCTTAAAGCTCAAACCCGCTCAGATCATCGCACTGAGCTTCCTGCTCATAATAAGCCTGGGCGCACTGCTGCTGATGCTGCCGGCCGCCCGGACCGACAGGTGCGCCGCCCCCCTGGAGACGGCCCTTTTCACCTCGGTCTCCGCGGTGTGCGTCACGGGGCTCGTGGTGCAGGACACGGCCCAATACTGGTCCGCCTTCGGCCAGGCGGTCATTCTGGTGCTTATCCAGATAGGCGGCATGGGCGTTGTGACGGTGGGAGTTCTGCTGATGGTCCTCTCCGGGCGGAAGATAGGCCTGCGCCAGCGCTGGATAATGCAGGAGTCCATATCCGCCCCTCATGTGGGGGGCATAGTGCGCATGACCGGCTTCATCCTGGTCCTGACGCTCAGCATCGAGCTTTTGGGGGCTGTGCTGCTGTCCCTTGTCTTCTGCCGGGACCTCGGTCTGGGCCGGGGTCTGTGGTACGGTCTGTTCCACTCGGTCTCCGCCTTTTGCAACGCGGGCTTTGACCTTATGGGCAGCGGCGGCGCCCCCTTCGTCTCCCTTACGGGCTACAGGAGCAGCGCTCTGGTGAGCATAGTGGTGCCGCTGCTCATCCTCGCCGGGGGCCTGGGCTTTGCCACCTGGGGGGATATACGGGCCCATCGTCTCAGTCTGCGGCGCTATTCCCTGCAAAGCAAGCTTATCCTCAGCGTCTCCCTTTTTCTTGTGGGCGGGGGCTTTCTCTTTTTGTTCCTCTATGAATTCTCCCTGCCCCAGTGGGCGGGGCTCAGCCTGAAGGAGCGGCTGTGCGCGGCCTTTTTCCACGGGGTGACGCCCAGAACAGCGGGCTTCAACACCGTGGACCTGGGCAGCATGAGCGCCGGGGGCCAGCTTGTGACGCTGCTGCTGATGCTGATAGGCGGGGCCCCCGGCTCCACTGCCGGCGGCTTTAAGATGACCACCTTCGCGGTGCTGCTGCTGTGTATAAAGGCGGCCTTCAAAAACAAAGAGAACGCCGAGGCCTTCGGCCGGCGTATCCCCGGGGACACCCTGCGGAACGCGGCGGCTATCTTCATCCTGTATATCCTGCTGTTTTTGGGCGCGGGGATATTCATCTCCTGCTATGAGGGAGTGGAGCTTATGCCGGCCCTGTTTGAGACTGCCTCCGCCATCGCCACGGTGGGGCTGTCCCTGGGGCTCACGCCGGGGCTCGGCACCCTGTCCCATGTTATTCTCATGCTGCTTATGTTCTTCGGCCGGGTAGGCGGGCTCACCCTTATATACGCAGTGGCCGCCGGAGATCCCCCGGACGGGGGCAGGCTGCCCCAGGAGCCCGTGGCCATAGGCTGAACTGACAAGGAGGAAAAACCATGAAATCTGTACTTTTGGTGGGTCTGGGCCGCTTTGGCCGCTATGTGGCCCAGGAGCTCTTCGAGCTGGGCTGCGAGGTGATGGCCATTGACCGGGATGAGAGCCGGGTCAACGACGCACTTAAATATGTTACCAGCGCCCAGATAGGCGACATTACCAGCGAGCGCTTCATAAGCTCCCTCGGGGTGCGGAATTTTGATCTGTGCATAGTCACCATCGGCGACGACTTTCAGAGCTCTTTAGAGACCACCTCCCTTTTAAAGGACTACGGCGCGCCCTTTGTCCTGGCCCGGGCCTCGGACGACACCCATGCCAAGTTCCTTCTGAGAAACGGAGCGGACGAGGTGGTGTATCTTGAGCGGCAGATGGCAACGCTGACCGCCGTGAAATACAGCAACGACAATATCTTCGACTATATGGAGCTCAGCGAGGACTACGCCATATACGAGACCAGGCTCCCCGGCTCCTGGCTGGGAAAGACGGTCCTGGATCTGGAGGTCCGCAAGCGGCATAACGTGAACATACTGGCCACGAAGAAAAACGGCAGCCTCACCCCTCTCTCCGGCCCGGAGCATGTTTTTTCCGCCGACGAGACCCTCCTCGTTCTCAGCTCCAGGCGGGATATGGAAAAATTTCTTAAAATGTGAGAGAGCTGATCTGCGATATGGAGAAAACTGATTTGAAAACCAGCCCCGAAAACGGAGGCTCGCGCCGCTTTAAGGCCCCTGCTCCGGCCGCCCTCTCTTTTCTCATTCTGGCCCTGGGCCTGGCCTTCCTTGGGCTGTGCCTGCGTGTCACGGCGGGCCTGCCCATTTTTTATCCCGGGATAGGCGTCGGGCTTTTCGCCTGCCTGGGCTATGCCGCCCTGGGGGCCTGTCTCTGCGCCCTGGCCGGCGGCAAAGGCCTGTCAAAGTGGCTGTGCTTTGCCTTTTTGGAGCTTTTCACCCTGTGGTATCTGGCGGCCTTCTTCATGGACGATTCATACCAGGTGTTCATGGAGCTGTCCATAGTTTTCAGCGTGGCCGGGGACGCGGCGGAGAATTTCGGCGGAAACGTGCTGAACGTGTTCACCAAGGGCCTGCCCCTCATCCTGCTGTACCATATACCGGCGGCCCTGTTCCTGATCTTCGCCAGAAAGCTCCCATTTGGGGGCCAGGGGCGGCTCAAAAGCGGCCTTGCGCTTTTCTGCGCCGCCTTTATATTCACATTTGGCGGCAGCCTTTTGGCAAGGTCCATGCCCGCTCTCAGGGAGCAGTATGAAAATGAATATACCTATGACAGCGCTGTGCGTAATTTCGGCCTGCTTTCGGCCCTGAACCAGAGCCTGAGCCGCGCCGCCGCCCCCGGAGAGGTACAGGCCCCGGACTTCGTCAGCCTGCCCCAGGAGACAGAGGCTCCCCCGGCAGCCGAGACGCCCCGGGTCTATGGCAAGAACCAGATGGACATCGACTTTGCCGCCACGAACCCCGGCGGAAACTCCATCTACAGCGCCCTGAATGAATATGCCGAAAGTCTCAGCCCCTCAAGCCAGAACCAGTATACCGGGCTTTTTGAGGGGAAGAACCTTATACTTATAACCGCCGAGGCCTTTTCCAAAGAGCTTATCGACCCGGAGCGGACCCCCACCCTCTACCGCCTTGCCAGCAAGGGCATCGTGTTCGAGGACTTTTATCAGCCGGCCTGGGGCGGCAGCACCTCCACCGGGGAATATTCCTGGCTCACGGGCCTGGCCCCCACCCACTCCATGGCTATGATGAACTCTATAAACAGCAACATGTATTTCACCATGGGCAACCAGCTTCAGCGTCTGGGCTATTTCAGCGTGGCCTATCACAACGGTACCACCACCTATTATAACCGGGACCTGACCCACCCTAATCTGGGCTATTCCCAGTTTATAGCCATCGGCAACGGCATGGAGCAGGGCATAAGCGGGGGCTTCCCCGCCAGTGACCTGGAGATGATGGACTTTACTCTGCCCCAATATGTGGACAAGCAGCCCTTCAGCGTGTATTACATGACCATCAGCGGCCACGCCAGCTATGCCTTCCGGGACGATGTGAACGACATGGCCCTGAAGAACCAGGCCATAACGGAGGATATGGAGGGCTCCGACGCTGTCAAGGCCTATTACGCCTGCAACCAGGAGCTGGAATATGCCCTGGAGAGCCTGGTCTCCGGCCTTGAGGAGGCGGGCATAGCAGACGACACAGTTATCGCCCTGGTCTCCGACCACTATCCCTACGGTCTTATGCCCAGCGCCGCCTGGGGGCTCAACGAGAACCACCTGGAGGAGCTATACGGCTTTGAGATAGAGACAAGCCGGGACCGTGACCACAACGCCGCTATTATCTGGTGCGGCAGCCTTGAGGAGTTGGAGGAGCCCATTGTGGTCTCCGAGCCGGTGTCCAGCCTGGACATCCTGCCCACGCTGTCCAACCTCTTCGGCCTGGAATATGACTCCCGCCTGCTCGCGGGAAGGGACGTCTTCTCTGACCAGGAGCCTCTGGTCTTCTGGAATGACTATTCCTGGCTCACTGACAAGGGATATTACGACAGCCATACCCGGACCTTCACCCCCGCCCCGGGCGAGGACCCGGACGAGGTCTATGTGGAACAAATGAAAAACACCGTGAAAAACAAGCTGACCTTCTCCCAAAACGTCGCCGGCTTTAACTATTACGGCTTCCTCTTCGGCAAGGACGAGGTGAAATAAAGATAATATAAATTGTATCACGAGG
>DBGBEC010000312.1:0-16724 GCA_048477415.1 Candidatus Limivicinus sp.
CTGTACGAGCCAGTTATTGTGTATGCAAAAATCGGAGCAAACGATATGACGTTTGCTCCGACGTGGTGCGCGAGGCGGGACTTGAACCCGCACGCCCGGAGTGAGCACTAGAACCTGAATCTAGCGAGTCTGCCAATTCCACCACTCGCGCATCTCTGGAACGCTTGACTATAATAGCACTTGGATCCTGCCTTGTCAAGTGTTTTTCCCATTTAACGCCCAATTTTTACTTTACACAGCGCGGCGCTGATGTTATAGTGGACGCAGTACCATTTAAGGAGGCTGAATATGAACTTTAACAGGGCGCAGTTGAAGGAACAGGCTAAGGTGATCATTGCCGGGTCAAAGCCGAAGGTCATTTATGTTGGGCTGGTTTTTCTTGTGCTGTCTTTTGTTATCAGCATGCTGTCCGCCCAGCTTACCGGGTATACCGTTGCCGAGATGGTCCAATATATGGAATATGTCTACAGCGGGGAAAGCTATTCGGCACTGGCGTATCTGAGGTCCATCCAGCCGCCGGCCATCAACTATATCGTTGGATTTGCCTTGTCCATTGTATATCAGATAGTGTCCGTCGGTTTTGTTATTTTCCTTATAAATACTATAAGGAACTCCGGGGCCTGCTTTGGGAACCTGCTGGACGGCTTTGGCATGTTCCTGCGGATAATCTGCCTGTTCATAATCGAGGGGGTTTTTGTTTTCCTCTGGAGCCTGCTTTTTGTTATCCCCGGCTTTATCGCCATGTACAGCTACAGGCAGTCCCTTTATCTGCTGATAGACCACCCGGACTGGTCCCCCCTGCGCTGTATAAGGGAGAGCAAGGCAATGATGAAAAATCACAAGGGAGAGCTTTTTGTGATGGATCTCTCGTTCCTGGGCTGGGCTCTTCTCTGCGGCGTCCCGATCCTGGGTTTTCTGGCCGAGATATGGTACTTCCCATACGCCAGCATGACTTACACCCTCTATTATGAGTGGCTCCGTGGCGCAAGAGCCCAGCAGTCCCCCGGCAGCAGATATGAAAATCCTCCCTGGGAGGGCTGAGACCCGGGGCTCCCTCGAGCTCCCCCGCTTTGCTGCTCAACTCACCCTTGCCCACTGTTTCTTGACAGTCTGAAACGAAAACCGGCCGCGGCTCTCAATGCCGCTGCCGGTTTTCTCCGCTTTGATCTTACTTTTTTATCTTGCTTTTCTGGTTTACTTGGTGCCGAAGATACGGTCTCCGGCGTCACCCAGGCCGGGGACAATATAGCCGTGCTCGTTCAGATGGCTGTCCAGGGCAGCCACATAGATATCCACATCGCCGTGGTCGTCCTGTATGCGCTTTACCCCTTCGGGGGCGCCTATTATGCTCATAAGCTTGATATGCTGCACGCCCACTTCCTTCAGGAAGGTGATGGCGGCGGAGGCGGAGCCGCCGGTGGCCAGCATCGGGTCAACGACGATAACATCACGCTCCTGGATGTCGGGGGGCATCTTGAAATAATACTTCACCGGCTCCAGGCTCTGAGGATCCCGGAACAGGCCCACATGGCCGACTTTCACATTGGGCATCATGCTGACCATGCCGTCCACCATGCCGAGACCGGCCCGGAGAATGGGGACCACCGCCAGCTTCTTGCCGGCGATACGGCGGCATCTGGCCACGGCCACAGGCGTTTCAATATCGACCTCGACAAGAGGCAGGTCTCTGGTCGCCTCATAGCACATCAGCATGGCCGTCTCGGATACGAGCTCGCGAAACTCCTTCACGCTGGTGTTCTTGTCCCTCATTATGGACAGCTTGTGCTGGATAAGGGGATGATCGAATACGCATACTTTGCTCATGTTCTCGTTCTCCTTTTTCTCTGGCGACGCCGGGCGCGGTACCGCTGAGGGCAGGTCCCCGCACGGGGCGACATAAAGATTTATATGTCCCGCCTGGGTCCGGACCATGGCCGGGGCGGGGGCGGATACAGCCGAAAGGCTGTTTGCCTACTTGTTTTCCATGCGGGCCTGGCGCTCCCGCTCGGCCTGGGAAAGGCGCAGATAGACAGGCAGAAGCCCGTCCGCACCGCAGCTCTCCTTGTCTGCCGCCGCCATCGCGACTCCCCAGGCGCTCTGCCAGCGGAGATTCTCCGGCGCCATGCGGAAGGCTATCCCCTCCGCCGTTAAAAACTGCCCGCTTATACCGGCCCCGTCGCCCAGGACGAAGGGGGCGGCGTCCAGAGCCTTCAGTTCCTTGGCCAGCTCGTCAAGGCTTATGGGCCTGTCGGGGCAGAGCCTTTTCGGCCGGCCGTCTTTTATCTCGAACAGGGCGTTATACACCTGGCCCCTTCTTGCGTCCATCACCGGGCAAATAAGGCCCCCGGCGGCCAGGCCCTGCCAGGCCATTGCCTCCAGGGTGGACACGCCCACACAGGGCTTGTCGGCAGCCCAGGCCAGGCCCTTCACCGTAGAGACCCCTATGCGTATCCCTGTAAAGGAGCCGGGGCCCTTGGCCACAGCCAGGAGGTCCACATCCTCCAGGCTGAGCTCCGTATTTTTCAGCATGTCCTCCGCCATTGGGAGCAGGGTGCGGCTGTGGGTGAGGCCGCTGCACTGACTGTACTGGGCCAGGAGCTCCCCCTTCCGGCAGAGGGCCACAGAGGCCGCTTTCGCGGAGGATTCAAAGGCAAGGGTCAGCATATCTCCGCCCCCTCTATGCTTATCTCTCTCTCATTATCTCCAAGCTTTTTGAGCTTTACCCGTATCTCGTCGCCAAAAAAGGCGTCCTGCACGTTTTCGCTCCATTCCACCGCGCAGACGGCGCCTCTGGCAAGATAGTCCTCCCAGCCTATCTCGAACAGCTCCTCCGAGCCGGACAGGCGGTACATGTCAAAATGAATGAGCTGGCGGGGGCCAAGATATTCGTTCACAATGGTAAATGTTGGGCTTGAGACACGGCAGTCCAGCCCAAGGCCCTGGGCCATGCCCCGGACAAAGGCCGTCTTCCCCGCGCCCAATTCCCCATACATCGCAACGACAGAGCCCTCAGGCAACCCCTCCGCCAGGCGGCGGCCAAGCTCCTGGGTCTCGTTTTCGCTTTTGCTAATATATACCGGCATAGCACGCTCCGTCAATCAAAATTTACACTTTGGCTATTATAACACCCTTTATGCCGTTGCGTAAAGAGCAATTATGTGATAAAATACGCCCCGTACAGAGCTGTGCTTTTGGTGATAAATAAACCGGAAATGGCGAAGGAGGGTGTTTCGCGATAAAAAAGCTTAAGGAATACACAAAGATCTTTTTCCAGAGGGCGGACATTTTTCTTCTTGTCATGTGCCTTATATGCACGCTTTTCGGCATGGTGATGATATATGTGGCCTCCTCCGGCATGTCCGCCGGCGGCTGGGATATTCAAAGCCCCTCAAGGCTGCTGACCATCCAGCTCATCTCCACCTTTCTGGGCCTTGTGGCCTTCGTCATATTCACCGTTATCGACGGGGACATCCTGGGCGAGAACTGGAAACTGCTGTGCCTGCTCATCGGGGGGCTGCTGTTCGCCCTTGTCATCCTGGGTCAGGACGACGGCACCGGTAATAAAAGCTGGATACGCTTCGGCCCGATAGGCATACAGCCCTCGGAGTTCATCAAAGTAATGTACATAATCGTAGCGGCGAAGCAGATGTCGTATCTGAAAGAGTATAAGGATATAAACTCTCTCAGCTCCGTGGTTCAGATGGCAGGTCTGGTGCTCGTCATTTTCGGCGGCATAATGGTCGTCTCCTCTGACCTGGGCAGCGCCGCGGTCATTCTCTGCGTCTTTGTCACTATGTTTTTTGCCCTTGGCGTGCGGCTGTACTGGTTTGCCGCGGGAGGCGCGGCGGTGGCCGCAGCGGTCCCCCTGCTGTGGAACTATTTTCTGAAAGACTATCAGAAAAAGCGGCTTATCGCCCCCTACGACCCCTTGTCCGTGGATCCTGACGGCTATGGCATAACCTGGCAGACCACCCAGAGCAAGGCCTCCCTGGCCGCCGGACGGCTGACCGGGGTGGACTCGGAGCATGCGACCACCATATTCACAGGAAAGCATACCGACTTTATTTTTTCCTGCGTGGGCGAGACGCTGGGCATGGTGGGCTGCATCGCGGTCATCGTTCTGCTGACCATCATCATCGTCCACTGCGTCCGGGTGGGTCTTCACTCCGGCCGGACCTTCGACATGCTGATATGCATGGGCGTCGCCGGTTCAATGACCTTCCAGATGTTCATAAACGTGGGCATGTGCATAGGTATTACCCCGGTCATCGGCATAACCCTCCCCTTCTTCAGCTATGGAGGCTCTTCGATGATGGCCATGCTCGCCGCCATGGGCCTTGTCTCCGGGGTAAAGTTCAAGCTGAAGCCAAAACTGTTCACCATGGCCTATTAGGCCGGCGAAGTATCAGAGCCTACTCTTATGTCAATGACTGACAAAAGGCAGACCGCAAAGCAAAGCGGTCTGCCTTTTTATGGGTCCACAGTGAAAAGGATGCGCAAAAGCTTCATCCTCTCATGACGCTTTATATTTTCTCAAACTGCTCCACATCCGTGACAAAGACAGTGGCGCCGCCCACCGTCACCTGGGCGGGATAGGCCACGGAGGAGGCGGAGGACTGCACCGCAGTGGGCACGCTCTCTGTGCGCACGGAGCAGTGGGCACGGATAATGCCTATTATGGCGGGCACCTTGTCCGCGTCCGCCCCTATCATGAGGGTGGTGTTGCCGGCGCTCAAAAAGCCGCCTGAGGAGGCCATGCGGGTGAAATAGTGGCCGGACTCTGCCAGGGCCTGGCAGACCTCCTGGGCGTCGCGCCGGTTTATTATGGCGGTTATCATCTTCATGTCTTTTACAGCTCCCTTCGTTTCCTTTCTTGGCCTGTAAAGCTGCCAGCGCCTTAGCTGCCGCCTGTATAGGAACAGGCCGAGGCTTCCGGTTATAAGCTCTGCGGTGGGGAAGGCCAGCCAGGTCCAGGCAAGGCCCAGCCTGGACAGCAGCCAGAATATCGGGATAAGGCAAAATATCTGGCGGGTGACGGACAGCAGCACGCTGGGTATCGCCCCGCCGATAGCCTGGAAAAACACTGGCATGAGCAGGGATATCACCGCCGGGACAAAGCTCGCGCCGATGATCCTCAGGGCCGGGACGCCTATCGCGGCGATCTCCGCCGAGTCTGAGAACATTCGGAGCATGGGCCCGGGGATAAACTCGAAGCACAGCACGCCAATGAGCATGAAGGCCATCGCCAGCAGGCTGGACTGGGCCATGATATCCCGGCAACGGGCATAGTCCTTCTTGCCGAAGGAATAGCTGATGAAGGGCACTATGCAGGTCTCAAAGCCGCTTAAGGGGATGAAGAAAAAGGACTGGATCTTATAGTATATTCCCAGCACCGTCACCGCCGCGTCTGAAAAGCCCACCAATATCATGTTCAGAGCCATTATGTACACAGTGTAAAGGGCCTGCATGAATATGGACGGGAAGCCCAGCGCGTATATTTTTTTGGTGAAATACAGTATGTCCGCCATACAGGGCGGGCGTCTTGAGGCGCCGGCGGTAAGCCCCGCGGCCACGAACTGCCCGGCCACCGTTGCCCAGGCCGCCCCCGCTATGCCCAGGGCCGGGATCGGGCCCGCGCCGAAGATGAGCAGCGGGTCAAGGACGATATTCGTCAGGGCCCCGGCTATCTGGGCCAGCATGGGCCTGCGCATGTTCCCCTTGGCCTGAAGCGCCTTTGTCCACAGGCTCTCCATAAATACGCCAAGGCTGCCTATGCAGACGATACTGCCATAGCTCATGACATATTCCACAGCCATGGGCGAATCTGCCGATATGCGGGCGAAGGGACCCATGAGCAGCGCACTGAGGACCGCGAACACAAGCCAGCTCAATGCCGCCAGGACTGTGCCCGTACCGGCGGTCTTCTCCGCCTTTTGGGGCTTCTGCTGGGCATAGTAGCGGGACATGAGGGTGTTCACCCCCACCCCGGTCCCCACGGCGATCGCCGTGACAATGAGCTGCACCGGGTATATGACCGACAAAGCCGTAAGCCCGTCCTGGGAATAGCGGCCGATGAAGAAGCTGTCCACAATGTTATACATGGCCTGGATAAGCTGGGCCAGCATGACAGGCGGCGCAATGCGAAGCAGGGTCTTCATTATATTCTTTTCTTCAAAAACAAGGCTCTCGCCTTCTGCCATAAGAGCACCTCCTTTATCAGGCTCAGTCGATAGAGTATAGTGCTTATCCGCCCCCTTGTCAAGGCCTGTTCCCCCCTTTTTCTTGCCTTTTCCCCGGCGGCCATTTATAATCGGACGTATAACGAGCTTATGGGAGGCTTCGCCATGGAGAGGGAAGAGATCATGCTGCGCCAGCTTACGAACCAGCACCTGCTTGAGCCAGTCGATAAGCTGAGCGCGGCCCGGGACCTGTGCGGCTTTCAGGCCCAGTTTCTGTCGAACGCCCTCCACGGGCTTAAAATACGCAGCAGCGGCCGGGACAAGACCCCTTTGAATGAGCTGCTTGTAAAGAACTGGACCCTGAGAGGGACGGTGCATATTTTTGCCCGGGAGGATCTGCCGCTTTTTGTCCGCTGTAACGGCGGCCGGCTTTACAGGAAGAACGAATGGAGCGCCGAGAGCTTTTGGAACCGGAGGGAGGACTGGGACCTGAGCCCTGAAAGGCAGGCCTTTTTCTCCTCGCTGATCCTCTCCGCCCTGGAGAGCGGCCCACGCCCCCGGGAGGAGCTGAAAACGCTCTGCCGTCAGGCGGGGATGAGCGGCGGCGAGGAGCACAGCATGTTCCACCCCTGGGGCGGTGGGATAAGAGAGCTTTGCCAGCGGGGCTTTATAAACTACGAGCTCAGCGAGAACAAGGAGTTCTCTCTTGCCCCTGTCTACGAGCCCATGGGCGAGGACGAGGCCTGGCTGGAGCTGGCCCGAAGATATTTCACAAACTTTGGCCCGGCCACGGTAAAAGACGCGGCATATTTTTTTGGCCTGCCCCAGCGGCAGGTGAAGCGCTGGCTTTCCATGCTGCCGCTTAGCTCCTGCCGCTTAGGAGAGCGGACCTATTACCATATAGAAACCGGCAGGGATCATGCGTGCAGAATGCCTGGCTGCCTCTTTCTCGCGGGCTTCGACCAGCTTTTGCTGGGCTATGACAAGAAAGAGAGCCTGTATCTCCCGCCGGAGCGGCTCAGGGATATATTCAGCCTCTCCGGCATCGTGACGCCTTCCATACTGCTCCACGGCAGGATAGAAGGGCGCTGGAAAATGAAGGACCGCCGGCTGCGCGTCGAGCTCTTCTCCTCTCTGCCCAAAAGGGACACTGAGCTTATCCGGGAAAGTGCGGAGCGCCTCTGGGAGGATCTGAAGGATATCAGTTTTGCCGAATGACAGCAACGAGGCCGGCCCGGAGCTTTACCGGGCCGGCCTCAATGCTTCGCGGTCCCCCGCGGAGCCTATGCTCAGTCTTCTTCCTCTTCAAGCTGCTCTATATACACCCAGGAGCTGTTGTCGGGAAGATAGTTTATCACGACGGGCACGAGCCTGTCGAATTTATCGCCGATGGTGACGCTGCCCGCCACGTCGGTTATGTTGTAGGAATAGGTATAGCTGTCGGTCCGGTGATACACCCTGTCATACACTTTGAAAAACAGCTCCGCATCCTGGCCGTTGCTGCTGTCGGTCTTGGCAAGGGCCACACGGCTGTCGCAGTATATGGACAAAAGCCCCGTCCTGTCGGCGAGCTTGTCCGCCACATAGAGGGCAAAGCCGCACACAGCCGTGACCGGCCCCGGCGTTGTGGACATATCCTGGCTGTAGAGCAGGGTCTCTGCCTCTTCGCCCTCCTCCGGTGCCTCGAGCACCGGGTGGGCCACATCCGCCAGGACCACCTCGTCAAAGCCCAGAGCGTACAGCTCCTCCGCGAGCTGGACGATATAATTCCGCACATCCACGTTATACGGGTCCAGCCAGGTGCCGTCATCATCGCTGTAGTTTGCGCCGTAGGAGGTGCGCAGGGCGGCGCTGGTGCTTCTTGAGGCCAGATTCTGGTCGATACAGCAGCTTATCTGGGCCACCAGATATATGCTGCTGTTCTCGCTTTTAAGCTCTGATATTATCCGGGGCATGGAGTTTGCTATGTTGGCGTTGCCCGTCATGCCATAGCTCACCGCCAGGTCGGCGCTGGAATTCCACATGAGCTCTCCTGTGCGGGGCTTCATCTCCATCATGAGGGCGTTCCCCTCGGAGAGCCGGGAGGAGCATTTTTTTATATGGTCCTCGGTCATCTCCTCGGCGGAGATGTAGATGGCCCGGAGGGGCTCCACATTCTCCCCGGCCACGGCCTCCACCCGGGAATAGTCTGCGCTGTCAAAGACCAGCTCCGTCTCCACGGCGTCAAAGCTGGGCACCTCGTTTCCAAGGGCGTCATGCTCTGCGTTCGGGTCCTCCTCGTCCATGAGGGGCAGCCTTATCTCTATGCCGTCCTTGCTTATAACGGCGTATTCCTGCACAGCGTAAAACGTTACCAGCATTAGGGCCACAATGCCCACGATGATGGCGGAAGGTATAAGGGCGTAGTTCCGTTTTTTACGCCTGCCTTTATAAAACTCGTAATTCTTTGCCAATTGCCGCTCCTATCTCTGTTCGCGTCCCCGGTGTTCTCCGCCGCGCGGTCAGCCTTCTATCTTGCTTATGCGGCGGACGTGGCGGGGGTCCTCTGAAAAGGGGGTATCCAAAAATGTATCGACTATTTTAAGGGCCAGGCCCTCGCCCAGGACCCTGGCCCCAAGGGCCAGAACGTTGGCGTCGTTATGCTGCCTGGTGGCCTCGGCGGAAAAGCAGTCTCCGCAGAGGGCGGCCCGGACCCCCGGCACCTTGTTCGCCGCGATGGATATGCCTATGCCGGTGCCGCATATCACGATTCCCCGCTCGAACTCTCCCGCGGCCACGGCCTGGCCCACGGCCCGGCCGAATTCGGGATAGTCGCAGCTCTCCCCGCTGTGGCAGCCCAGGTCCTTATACTCAAGACCCCTTTCCTCAAGGTGTTTTTCTATCGCTTTCTTAAGGGCGTATCCCCCGTGGTCGCTTCCTATCGCTATCATATCAGCGCCTCCCAAACTAAACTTGCTGTATTTTATCACTTTTTTTCAAAAGGTTCAAGTCCGTGGGCCCTTTACGGGCCATTTAACGCAATGTTTACAAAGGCTTCAAGTTTTGCTCTCTTCACCGATTGCGTTAGGGCCCGGGCCGTGTTATACTTATTTCCGCGGTATTCCGCAAATTTCGCCCAAAATGAGGTGAAAGTCTTATGTCTGTGTTTACATGTGTCCTCCTTGCCCTTCTCGCCGGGACGGTCATCTTTCTTATACGTTTTTTCATCGCGAAGGAGTTTTACAAGGCGGCGACGGCCAAGGGCTGGAACAGCAGAAGGTATTTCTGGCTCCCTTTCCTGCTGGGGCTGGTGGGCTATCTGCTGGTCATCGCCCTGCCGGACCGGGGCGGCCAGTATATGTCCGCCCTGATAAGTGAAGACCTGCCGGAACTTTAAGGAGAAGGACATGGCTGAAAGATATTTGAAGCATTTTTCCCTGGAAAAGAATCTTTATACCCCGGGCTCTCCCCTGCTCATCCTGGCCGGTTCCCTTTTGAAAGACAGCTACACCGGGAACATGCTGGCCCAGCTCAAGCTGAAGAATATCGGCTCCGCCGTCATAAAAGCGGCGAAGGTGGAGGTCCTCATGCTGGACGCCACCGGCAGCCCCATAAACGCCCCCACGGTCTATCAGTATCTGGACATCGACGTGGCCCGGGACGGGGAATTCGGCAGCAAGACGGCCATCGTCCTGCCGGACGGGAGCGTCCGCTCCTTTGCCGTCCGGGTGTCAGAGGCGGTGTTTGCCGACGGCGGCGTATGGCGCGGCGGCGAAGGGGCCTGGCTCCCGCTGAAAGAGCAGAAAAGCCTGAGAGAGCTCTATGGTGACGAGGAACTTGCAAACCAGTTCAGGGTCCGCTATGGGGCCGACTGTCAATACGCCCCCACAGAGGACGCGGACCTGTGGCTCTGCGTCTGCGGCGGGGTGAACAGCGTATCCGAGGGAAGCTGCCACCTGTGCCGCCGGGCCCTCTCGGCCCAAAAGTCTGTGAATGTGCAGGCGCTGAAGGCCGAGTGCGCCGAGCGGCTGAAGGCCGAGGCAGAGCAGCGGGTGAAGGATGAGGAGCTGGCCCGGAAAAAGCGGAAAAAGCGCATTGTTCTGGCCTCTGTTATGGCGCCTGTGCTCGCGGCGGCCCTGCTGCTTGCCATGTTCGTCCCCGGAGCCCTGAAGAGGGCCCGGGCCTATGAGAGCGCCCAGACCCTTATAGACGAGCACAGGTATGAAGAGGCGGCCCAGGCCTTCGCCCTCCTCGGCGACTATCGTGACAGCGCCCAGCAGGCGGAACTGAACATCCCGTATCAGCAGGCGCTTTATGTGATGGACTGCGCCTCACGGGGCGACAGGGCGGGTCTCAGCTTCGCGGGGATAAGCCCCGATTCCGTTTCCGAGGACGATGATATCTCCCTGCTGCTGTACCAGGCGGCGATAGAACAATTTGAGGCCCTTGGCGATCATAAAAAAGCCCTGGCCAACATCGCCCTCTGTCAGGAGGCTATAAAAGCCATCGAGCTGGGGGATATCGAGGCCGCCTATAAAGAGGCCGCGGAGCTTCTCAAAAGCGGGAGCTACTGCCTTGCCGCGGAGAGGTTCACCCAGCTTGGCGACTATGAAGACAGCGCCGCCCAGGCGAAGGAGGCCATATATCAAAAGGCCCTGGCCCTGTATAAGTTTATCGGGGAATGGGACTGCCGGGGCATCTACGCCTCTATAAGTCTCTCCTCCCAGGAACAGAGCGTTTTCTCCGTGTCCGAGGCCAGGGCCCTGGAGCTGGGAAGCCAGTTCGTCCCGGCGCTCAGGGCGGCCTGCGGCCAGGACCCGGCGGATATCCGCCTTGAGGATGAGCCCGGGGCAGAGCTCAAGCCCCTGTCAGACTGTGTCAAGGCTCTTTTCCAGTCGATGGATGACTATAGCGACAGCGCCGACTATCCCGCCAGGATAGACGAGCTTTTGGACTATACCCGTCCCTTCCGCCTTATGGTGGAGGAGGGCGACGTTCACGGCGCGTATGACTGGCTTTCCGCTTACGAGGATGAGTTCCAGGACCGGGACTATTGGCTCGGCCTTTTGGAGACCTATAAGCCCCTCTGCGACGACTGGGTGTTCTATTCCGGGGACCCGGCCCTTGTTTCCATGGTCACAGGCCGGAGCGAGGCTGTAAATTCCTTCAGCTCAAAGGTCATCATCCAGGAGGATAAGGCCGTGCTGCGCTTCACCATAAGCGGCGCTGACGGCGAATACAGCATCGACTATGAGGCGGAGCTGGGAGATACCAAATTTATAAACAAGGACGATGGAAGCTTCTTCTATTACGCCCTTATCTCCCAGGTGGACCACATGGCATACATGAAGTATGAGACCGGCGGCGCCATGCGCAGCAGCAGCGAATATTCCAGAGCGGGCTGAGGCCTCCCTTTGAAAATTATGTGTAAACAAAGGCCCGGCCCGGTTGACATCCGGCGGCGCTTCTCTTAAAATCACAGTATAGTGTGTTATTTATCACCCCGGAGCAGGCCCCCTGCCTGCTCCGGGGATATTTGGAGCGGATCATGCGGGAACGGATCAACAAAATGTTTTACGGACGGCAGGGCATGGATGAGCTTTCCAAGGCCCTTTTCTGGGCGGGGCTTGCTTTTCTGGCCCTGGCTATCCTGTGCAGCGGGCTTTTGAACAATGTCCTCTCCTCCCTCTTCAATTGGTTTGGCCTGCTCATGGTCATTTTCTGCTTTATACGGGCCCTCTCCCGAAGGCTTCAGCAGCGTGAGGCCGAGAACAGCCTGTTTTTGGCCTGGCGCGCCAAGCGGAAAAGGAGCTTTGAGGCCTTTAAAGAGCGCCGCCGCCAGAGCAGGGACTTTCGCTTTTACAAATGCCCGGGCTGCGGCCGCTTTCTCCGCGTCCCCCGGGGCAAGGGCAAGATACACATAAGCTGCAAATGCGGCTACACCCTGTACAGGAAGACCTGAGCTTAAAGCCTCGTATCACGAGGCGGGCCTGCGGCCCCCTCTGTCTCCCCCGCTTTGCCGCTCAGCTCACTCTTACCTATAAGTTTTTTACAGTCTGAAACAAGGAGCTTGCCTCGGCAAGCTCCTTGTTCGCGTTTTCTGTGTTTTGCTCCCTGCCGTGAGATATCCCCCCGCGCAGGCAGCCCCCGGCGGCTCTGAGAGAGCTGCCGGGGGCTGGGGCGGCCGGTTTTACAGCAGGCCGCCTATTTTTATGAACAGAGGGGCGAAGACCAGAGCCACGACTGTCATAAGTTTTATGAGGATGTTGAGGGAGGGGCCGGAGGTGTCTTTAAAGGGGTCGCCCACGGTGTCGCCCACTACCGCAGCCTTATGGGCGTCGGAGCCCTTGCCGCCGTTGTGGCCGCCCTCGATATATTTCTTGGCGTTGTCCCAGGCGCCGCCGGAGTTGGACATGTATATGGCCAGGAGCACGCCCGTCACCAAGGAGCCGGCCAGCAGGCCGCCCAGGGCGGCAGGTCCCAGAAGGATACCGATAAGCAGGGGGGCCGCCACGGCCAGGACGCCGGGAATTATCATCTCGTGAAGGGCCGCCCTGGTGGAGATGGAGACGCAGGAAGCATAGTCGGGCTTGCCCTTGCCCTCCAGGATACCGGGGATCTCCCGGAACTGGCGGCGGACTTCCTCGATCATTTTATAGGCCGCCTTGGATACAGAGTCCATGGTCAGGGCGGAGAAGGCGAAGGGCAGCATGCCGCCAACCAGCAGGCCGATGACCACATTGGGGTCGAGCATGTCGATACTGTCCAGCTTGACCTCGGTGGCATAGGAGACGAAGAGGGCCAGGGCGGTAAGGGCAGCGGAGCCGATGGCAAAGCCCTTGCCCATGGCCGCGGTGGTGTTGCCCACAGCGTCGAGCTTGTCGGTTATCTCGCGGACCTTGGGGTCAAGGCCGCTCATCTCGGCGATACCGCCGGAGTTGTCGGCAATGGGACCATAGGCGTCGACGGCCACGGTTATCCCGGTGGTGGACAGCATGCCCACGGCCGCGAGGGCGATACCATAAAGGCCGCCGGTGACTTTATACGACACATAAATGCCAACGCTTATGAGCAGGACGGGCACCCAGGTGCTCTTCATGCCCACGGCCACGCCGCTTATAATGGTGGTGGCGGAGCCGGTCTCGGACTGGCTGGCGATACGCTTGACGAAACGATAGTCCTCGGAGGTATACACCTCTGTCATGAAGCCGATTATCAGGCCGACGATAATGCCCGCGATGATGGGCGCGGAATAGAAAAGCCTTCCGAAGAACAGCTTGCTCAGGGGGATAGCCGCCACGGCCACGATGATGGAAGATATGTAAGAGCCCATTTTCAATGCCTTGTGCGGATTTGAATTGTCATTGCCGCGGACAAAGAAGGTGGCCACTATAGAGGCGAAGATACCCACGGCGGAGACAATAAGGGGAAATATGGCCCCGGCCCCGGTGAAAAGCCCGGCGGCGGAGACGCCCAAAGTCAGCGCGGAGACTATCGCGCCCACATACGACTCGAAAAGGTCTGCCCCCATGCCGGCCACGTCGCCCACGTTGTCGCCCACGTTGTCGGCGATGACGGCGGGGTTTCTGGGGTCGTCCTCGGGTATGCCGGCCTCAACCTTGCCCACAAGGTCAGCGCCGACGTCGGCGGCCTTGGTGTATATGCCGCCGCCCACACGGGCGAAGAGCGCGATGGAGGAGGCACCCAGGGAGAAGCCGAAGAGGATGTTGTAGTTGCCGGTGCAGATGTATATGAGGCTGCACCCCAGAAGGCCCAGGCCCACCACGCACATGCCCATAACAGAGCCGCCGGAAAAGGCGATGGACAGAGCCTTGTTCATGCCGCTTTCAAGGGCGGCGTTGGCCGTGCGCACATTGGCCTTCGTCGCGACCTTCATCCCGAAAAATCCCGCCAGGATGGAGCAGAGCGAGCCCAGGACAAAGCACACCGCCGTGCCAAGATCTATAAACACCGCGATAAGCGCGAAAAGCAGAACAACAAAAACAGTTAGGATCTTATATTCGGACTTCAGGAACGCGTCGGCCCCTTCGGATATGGAGGCCGCTATCTCCTGCATGCGGCTGTTGCCAGGGGAAGCCTTGGACACATAGCTTGCTTTATATGCCGCGAAAATGAGGGCGGCCACTGCGAGTATTGGAGTGAGGTATAGTATCTTTTCCATTTTGTTTCGCTCCCGTCAGTAAATTATTTCCCGTTCCTTTGTATATATTACACTACTGACGCAATTTAAACAAGGCTATTTTACGCCGCATTAATGCAAAATGACGAAGTTCATACAAAACGCCGAAATAAATTAGCGCTTTGCGCTTATAATAAGCATTTTGCACAAAAAATCACGGCCGCGCTTTTGACAAAACCGGGAGAAATGTTTAGGGTAGGCCATATCACACGGTTTAACGTGAATTTATCCCCACATCCAAGGCAAAATGCACTAAAAGAGGCGCAAACACGCCCTGAAATGTGGATATAACTAATTTGTTGAATTTATACATAAATTTCAATGCAAAAAGGCGCGAAAAATGTTCCCGGCCCTGATCCGGGGCCGGGAGGAAAACACGGACCGCACTCCGTCCGGAATGCGGTCCCCTTATTATTACGCCGCTGTCTCAGCCGTAAGCCGGGCCTTTCCCAAAGGCTCAGAGCCGCAGCCTGAAGGTCCTTGGGGCAAGGCGGTACACCAGCACGCAGGCCAGGGCGCAGTAGAGCGCGCAGAAGACAATGGTCATTATACCAAAGGTCAGGGTGGGCAGGCGCAGGCGCATCACATAAAAGGCCAGCAGATAGGTGGCGATCATTATCACCCTGTATACACCGCTTTTCATTTCCGTGCCGGCGTTATAGGGCTGCACAAGGTAATATACCGTGAGATAGTGGACGGAAAAGAACATGCTCATTGCCGGGATGGAGACCATGAGGACCAGATAGTTCAGCGGGTCCTCCGTCCCTCCGGTGGCCCAGAGCAAAAGGGAGAGGCCCCCGCCGAGTATCAGGGCGGGAAGGGCATTTATCTTCATTATCTCCAAAAGCCGTATCTTGAACAGCTTCAGCACATAGTCTGGCCGTTTATAGAAGGGATAGGTCAGCAGGCTGTGGTCGCAGTTCATAAAAAGGGCCTGGGTGAAATTGCTGCCCCGGTTGATGGCATACATGATGAACACGAAATATGGCAGCCAGGTCATCGGTATCTCGTTCAGACCGGGGCTTATCTCCGGCTTTACGAAGACCAGGAGAAGGAGCCCGGCGAAAAGGGCGCAGAGCACATAGCTTATCTTTTTCACGGAGCTCCAGAGTATCTTCCTGTGGCGCTTTATGAAGAGCTCGTTTAGATATTCAAAGCCGCGGCCTTTGCTCGTGATGGAGCTGTCGGCGGATATGCTCTTCTCCACGGTCATCTTGACAGCCTTGGAGGCGCTGTTGAGCTGATTGAAAAGCGCCGCGGTGAGCTGCTGGTTCATGGGGCGGTAGTCCCTGAAGCGCAGGACCTTGCTCAGGCCCAGCAGCCCCAGGGGCAGGCAGAGCAGGAAAGCGCCGGCGGAGACGGCGGCGGGCAGGACAAGACCCAGGGCCGGAAGGGCATAGGCTATAATAAGACCAAGGCCCACCCCGCCCCAGAGGTACTTTGAAAGCCGGTTCTCATTATAGCTGAGGCCCCGGCGCTCATAGTCCCACAGGGATACAGCCGCCACAAAAAGCTTGAGCCCCACCACGGAGAAGGGCAGCAGCAGGCAGAGCCACAGAGCTATCCCGCTTTTCAGGCCGAAGAAAAGCACAAAGGGCAGATAGCCCGCGATGTGCTTTATAAGGGCGTAGAAATAGTTTACAAGGCTGTACTCCCGGGCGTCCATGCGCAGGAGAAATACAGCGTAATACTTGTCCCGGCTGGGGTTGAAAAGCTCTGTATTCATGAAGCTGCCGATGAGGCTCAGCAGAAGCAGGATGTGCAGAAACAGCTCCCCCGGCGCCCCCTCGTAAAGTCCTGCCGGGCCCGAGACCATGAGCAGGAAATATAGAAGCTTCCCCAGGAAAGCGGAGGCGAGCTCCCAAAGCCCGGAGACTATATTGGCAAAGATCTTAAGACCCCGTACTCCATAGAGAGCGGAGGGCAGCAGCCTCTTGACCAGGGGGATCTGCTTCAGGGAATAGAGAATGCTGTTCACCCGGTATGTATTTTTCAGGGCGAAAGATATTTTAAGGCTTTTGTTCATGGTCTTCCTCTCTGAGCGCGGCGATTATCTTCTCCTTGAAGCCGGCCTCGTCTAACTCCGCCTTGTCCACCACCTCCAGCTCGCCCCGGCTGAGCAGCACTATCTCATCGCAGAGGTCCAGGGCCAGGTCCATTATATGGGTGGAGAATATCGTTACCCGGCCCTGCTTCAGGGAGCGGAGAAGCTGCTTCATCTCCTCGGCCACCACCACATCGAGAGAGGTCAGGGGCTCGTCCAGCAGCAGCACATTGGGCTTGGCGATGATGTTTATGAGCATCTGCATTTTGTTTTTCATGCCGTGGGAATAGTCCTTCATCAGCTTGTCCCTGTCCTCCGGGGC
>DBGBEC010000313.1:0-3011 GCA_048477415.1 Candidatus Limivicinus sp.
GCCTGGAGCAGACCGCCGGCCTCTGGGCCAGCACCTATCTTGTGCTTAAGAACGGGCTCAGCCCCCAGGAGGCGGCGGGCCGGGCGGGCCTCTATTTTGTGGGAATAGCATTTGGCCGTGCTTTGAGCGGCTTTCTCAGCAGCCGCCTTTCTGACAGGGCCCTGGTGCGTCTCGGTATGCTTATCATGGTGACTGCCCTTGCCCTGCTGCCTGTAAGTCCCGCGGCGGGCCTGGCCGGCCTGCTCCTTCTGGGCCTGGGCAGCGCCCCGGTGTATCCCTGTCTTATCCACTCCACCCCGGCCATCTTCGGCCCGGCCAATTCCCAGGCCATGATAGGCCTTCAAATGGCCTCCGCCTACGTGGGCACCTGCCTCCTCCCGCCCCTCTTCGGGCTCCTCGCCCAAAACCTAAGCGCCGTTATTTTCCCCGCCTATATGCTCCTTCTGCTCACGCTCCTCTATCTAAGCCACGAAAGCCTCCGCCGCAAAGGCTCCCTCCCTGAGGGAGCTGTCGGCGAAGCCGACTGAGGGAGTTGCTCCTGTAGTTGGGCGATTGCCAGCGTGAGACACGAGGTACCAGCCCCCCATAGGCTCCCTCTTCGAGGGAGCTGTCAGCCGTTAGGCTGACTGAGGGAGTTGCGGCTGTAGCTGGGTAATTGCCAGCCTGGGATAAGACGCTTATGACCCTTGCCGCTCTATATCACTCTTCCGCAGATCGCGGCTGCGTCAAAACTCCCTCCGTCGCGGCAGCGTCAGAAGAAGCCCACTCCATTCCGCTTGTGGCTATCGCCCCAAGCGCCATATCCGTCGGCTCCTTCTTCCTTATCCAAATCAAACCCGCTTCGCTGGGCTTTGATTTGGAAATACGGGGGAGTCGTCCTGGGCTCCCTCCCTGAGGGAGCTGTCGGCGTAGCCGACTGAGGGAGTTGCTCCTGTAGCTGGGCGATTGCCAGCCCGAAATACGAGACACCCGGCCCCCTTGGCTCCCTTGCGTAAAGGGAGCTGTCAGCCGCCAGGCTGACTGAGGGATCGTTATTCAGGCAGTATGGATTTGACATTTCTTTTAGCAGGCGCTTCGCAAAAGGGATCATCTGCTTATTCCGCTTGTACCGTCTCGCGATCCCTCCGTCGCGGCTTGCGCCGCGCCACCTCCCTCAAGGAGGGAGGCTATGGTGCGGTGCGGCAAGGTTTTGTACCGGTGTATAGAGCTGATCCATCCATAACGCAGCTCTTTACACTGGGGAGCCTGGTGTGTTTCACGTGAAACACACATTTTTTCTGTCCGCCCGTTCTTGACAGTGCAAAACCAGAAAATGTTTCACATGAAACATTGAAAAGCCTCCGCAATGCTGATATAATGTTCAAAGACAAAAAATTGGGAGAGAGAAAATGGCAAAAATCATTGCTGTAGCCAATCAAAAAGGGGGCGTGGGGAAAACTACCACCTGCGTGAACCTCTGCGCCGCATTGAAGGCCATGGGGCGACGGGTGCTGCTGGTGGACTGCGACCCCCAGGGGAACGCCAGCTCCGGCATGGGGGTCTCCAAGAGCACCAGGCCCAACACCTATGACCTGATGATAAACGAAAGCCCGGTGACAGACTGCGTAAAGCACACAGATTATGGGGATGTTATACCCACGGGAAAGGAACTGGCGGCGGCCTCGGTGGAGCTTATCGGGGCGGAAAACCGGGAATATGTGCTGAAAAAAGCCCTGATGGGCCTGTATACTGACTATGATTATATCTTCATCGACTGTCCCCCCTCGCTGGAGCTGCTGACGGTGAACGCTCTTGTGGCGGCAGACAGCGTGCTGATACCCATGCAGTGCGAGTATTACGCCCTGGAGGGCATAGCCGACCTGATGACCAGCATAAAAATGTGCAGCCGCCGCCTTAACCGGCGCCTGGAGGTAGAGGGTATCGTCCTGACCATGTACGACGCCCGGGCAAACCTCACCACCCAGGTGGCAAACGAGCTCAGGCGTTTTCTCGGCACAAAGGTGTATGAGACCGTGGTGCCAAGGAGCGTGCGCCTGTCGGAAGCGCCCAGCCACGGGATACCCGGGGTGGATTATGACAGATACAATAAAGGAAGCAAGGCATATATAAAGCTGGCGGAGGAATTTGCCGCCAGGTGTGAAAGCTAAGGAGGAAGAATGGGGGCAAAGGATAGAAAAGGCCTGGGTACCGGGCTGGAGGCGCTCTTCGGCGCAAACAGACTGGAGGACGAGCCCGAGGCAGAGCTGCTGATCCTGCCAATAAGCAAGGTGGAGCCCAGAAGCGAGCAGCCCAGAGAATATTTTGACCAGCAGGCCCTTCAGGACCTGGCAGACTCCATCGCCCAGTTTGGGCTGATCCAGCCGGTCATTGCCCGAAAGCTGGACAGCGGATATTATCAGATAATCGCCGGTGAGCGGCGCTGGCGGGCTTCCCGCCTGGCGGGGCTCAGTGAGATCCCGGTGAGAGTTATCGAGGCGGACGACCGGCGCACGGCGGAGCTGGCCCTGGTGGAAAACCTGCAACGCGAGGACCTGAACCCCATCGAGGAGGCCAAGGGCTACAAGACCCTTATTGAGGACTACGGACTGACCCAGGAGGAGGCGGCGAAAAGCGTGGGCCGCTCAAGACCGGCCATAAGCAACGCTCTCCGTCTGCTCAGCCTGGGGCCGGAGGTCATGGACCTGGTGGAAAGGGGAGAGCTGTCCGCGGGCCACGCCCGGGCCCTTGTCAGCATATCGGACAGGGAAAAGCAGCTTGAAACGGCAAAACAGGTGCTGAAAAGGTCCCTCTCCGTCCGGCGGACGGAGCAGCTCGCCGGAAGTATACTCCGGCAGGAGCAGAAGGAGGAGCTCCCGGCGGCCGCCGGGGAAGGCTCCATCACCGTGGACTATGCCGCCGAGGCCGCGGCGGAGCTCACAAAGCTGCTGGGCCGGAAGGTGAAGCTGATAGAGGGAAAGAAAACAGGCCGGATAGAGCTGGAATTTTACGGGGCCGAGGACAGGGAGCAGCTT
>DBGBEC010000314.1:0-6591 GCA_048477415.1 Candidatus Limivicinus sp.
CCATTCTCCTTTGGGTCACGTCGGCCATGAGCTGAACGAGAAAGTCGCTTCTGCTGCCGCCTCCGGTGACCGAAATAGTGTCTATCCTCGCTGCCATCGTTTTTTCCAGCGTCTCAAGCAACTGCCGTATCCCATAAGCGGCCCCTTCCATTATGGCGCGGGATATATCCGCCCGGCATGTGTTAAGATTTATGCCTGTAAATACGCCGCGCGCGTCGGAATCGTATACGGGTGAGCGTTCACCGTTGATGTATGGCAGGCAGAGCACTCCGCCGGCTCCGGGAGCGCTTGCGGCGGCCTCCTCGTCAATAAGCTCGTATACGTTCCTGCCGGAGCCTTTGCTCCGCTCGATAAGGTCCGGGCAGAACTTATCCCTGAACCACCGGAGCATGGCGCCCGGATTTGACATGGCGCCGCCGACAGCCCAAGTGTTTTTACAGACGAATGAGCGGGCCATGAGCATCGGGCTGAAGCTGTCTTTATCGGAGACTGTATATAATACATGAGACGTCCCTAAAGACAGCATGGCCCGATGAGGGTCAATGCCCATGGCCAGCAATGCGGAAACCGTATCTCCGGCGCCGCAGGACACGGGGGTCCCCGGGCTTATGCCCAAGGCGATGAGTTCATTGTTTTTGACGCCGCCAAGCAGCTCGACGCTCTCGGCCAGAGGCGGCAATTTTTTTATATCTATTCCCACGGCGGAAGCCATGGTTTCGCTCCAACTATGAGCGTGCACGTCATACAGCCCGGTCCCCGACGCGTTTGAAAGGTCCATGCGAAGCCTTCCGGTCAGCTTGTATCCGGCCCAGCCCGGCAGGTGCGTGAAATACTTTGTCCTCTCGTAGAGCTCCGGCAGCTTGTTTTTTATCCACAGGATAGTGGTGATCGAGGTGGCACCAGACATGATGCGGTTTCCGATAATGGGGAAGCTCTCTTCCGCCGAGATCACAGAGTTTATGTGTGCTGTCTCCGCTCCGCTGCGCGCGTCCATAAAAATTATGCATGGGCTTATTTCATTCCCGTTTTTGTCAAGGGCAATGAGGCCGGGGCAGAGAGCGCAGAAGCCTATTGAGGCGATATGCTCACCGGATACACCGAAATCGGCCCTTAACCGCAGGATGCATTCTATGATGTGTTCCCATATCATATCGCAGCCGAACTCAGCGTAGCCTGTTTTTGGGCTTGAGAGCTTCCACTCAGAGTATAATGAACAGCGGACCCGCCCGTTCTGCGTGTCGTAGGCAAGGCATTTCAGGCCGCTTGTGCCGATGTCAAAGCCCAGCACGATGTTTTTTCCCGCGTTTCCCATGGCTCAGCCCAATATCAGCAGAGATATCTGCGGTATATATGTGACCAGGGCAAGGGCGATGAGAGACGCTATGAGAAACGGTACACAGGCTTTTGACACCCTGGAAAAAGACAGGCCTGTTATCCCGCAGGCAGTGTACAGATTCGCTCCGACGGGCGGAGTGATAAGGCCGATGGCTATATTCATGACCATTATCACACAAAGGTGTATGGGGTCCACTCCGAGAGCGCTTGCAACGGGGAGGAGGATGGGCACAAAAATATAATACGCGGAGTTGCCGTCTATGAGCATGCCGGCAATAAGGAAGATGATATTAACGATAAGCAAAAACAGCACCTTGCTGTTCCCCACGAATTGCAGCATGAAGCTGCTCGCCACAGTGCACACGCCTGTAACGGTCAGGGCATATGCAAAAAGATTCGCGCACATGATTATCAGCATGACGACGGCAGTTTGCTTTGCGGAAACGATAAAAACATCCATCAGGTCGCTAAAGCGCATGCTTCGATAGACGCAGGTGCCCACGATGAGACCGTATACCGCGGATACGGCGGCGGCCTCAGTCGCGGTAAAAATACCGCCGTAAATGCCGCCAAGGATTATGACTGGCATAAGAAGGCCCCAAATGGCGTCTTTAAACGCGGCAGCCCTCTGCTTCCATGAGCACTTGGGAAGAACGGTGATGTCCTTGTTCCTGCGATTGAGCACGACTCCGGCGATGATGAGGGAAATGCCCATAACAAGGCCGGGAAAGACGCCGGCAAGGAACAGATCCCCCGTAGAAATGCCCGCCAACGGCGCAATGACCACATAAGAGATGGATGGCGGAATGATGAGCCCGATACCGCCGGCGGTAGCAGTAAGACCGGTGGCGCATTCCTTGTTATATCCGCAGCTCACCATGGCCGGGATGATTATCGTACCAAGGGCCGCCACAGTGGCCGGACCGGAACCGGAGATCGCCGCGAAGAAGCAGGCGACCAAAACACAGACCATGATGAGCCCGCCTTTTATGTGCCCCACGAGGGCGCTGGCAAGATCAATGAGCTTTGCCGAGATACCGGATCGCTCCATTATGTTGCCGCCCAAAATAAAGAAAGGTATAGCTAAAAGCACGGCTTTTGACAGGGCGGCCTGGGCATTTATGGCCAGGGTCATGGGGGGGAGCCCCATACCGATTATCGTTGCCAGGGAAGAGAGACCGAGGCACAGGGCAACAGGCACCCCGCTCATGAGAAGGATCAAAAAAATCGAGATCAATAGTATTCCGTTCATTGTTCCTCCTCTGAAGCCGAGGCCCCGGCTTTCGTTTCATAGTCATGCTTCGCAAGGCGGACAATAGCCGTGACCATTATTTCGGTAAATACCGCGAATACGATCAGAAAGCAGATCAGGCAGATAAGGCCATACGTCCATATCGGCAGGCCGAGCCCGGCCGACTCCTGACCGGTGAAGAACTGCTGCTGCACTCTCAGATAGCCGTACCATGACAAAAAGCCCATGAAGACCATGCCAACTAAGCCTTCAAAAACCTTGTGAAACAGCTTGCCCCTTGGAGACAGTCTGTCGGTAAAAATGTTAAGACCGATGTGGCTGTGACTGCGCGCGGCAAGGGCCGCCCCCACAAGGCTCAATACGACAAAAAGATTCGTTGTGATCTCCTCGCTGGCCGCTATCGACACATGCAGGATATATCTGGAACAGACGTTTGCGAAGCATACTAAAGTCATAAGAGCCAGAACGATGATGCAGATAAGGTTTGCCGTTTTGATGAGCAGGGAATTCTTTTCTCTTTTCACTTCTAATATTACCGCCAGCGGACAAGGTGGAGCACTCTTTTGCCCCGCTCAGGATCGTTCCCCCTTGTCCGCTGACGTTAGCCTCCTTTCAAGCCCTTGCCGGATAACAAGGGAGCTGCCGTTGTAGATGACGGGTGATTTTTAGCGGGGGCCAGACTGTGGGGGCCGCGGGCAGTTCAGCCCCGCGATCCCTGTGCTGAGCCTGCCCTTCCCCCGCTCTCCCGCGCCGAGGATCATGGCCCGGCGAAGCGGCTTTGATCCGGCCCGGGAGGAGGGTGCGCAGTCAGCCGCCTCTGGCCTTATCCTGCCCACCGCGGGGCGTCAGGGGATCTGGTACGCTTCACATGCGGCGGCGCCATACTCGTCCTTATACTTTGTGATGACGTCCGCGAGAGCGGCTTTAAATTCTGCGATCTGTTCCTCGCTCAGATAGCTGACGGTCATGCCCTCCTCTTCAAAGCCTTTGAGGATACTGTCCTCTTCGGCGGCGACCTTTGCGTTGATCTCGGCAGCGGCTTCCTGAAGGGTGCTCATAAGCAGGTCCTGCGTATCCGCGCTGAAGCTGTCAAAGGTAGGCGAGTAGAAGGAGATGAGAAAGGCTCCGTACATATGGCGCGTGACCGCGATATAGTCCTGGACCTCCTGAATGTTGCCGGACTTTATGGTAGCCGGGCTGTTGCTCTGGGCGTCAAATGTACCGTTCTGAAGCGCGGTATATACCTCGCCCCAGTTCAGCGCGCTGGGGTCTGCCCCCAGAGCGGTGTAGGTATCGATATTCAGCTGGCTGCCGGAAATGCGGATCTTTATGTCTTTGAAATTCTCAGGATCGTCAAGCTGGACCTTGCTGCATGTAAGGCACTGAAGGCCGTTATGGGCATAGGCGGCATAGGTCAGATCGTAATCCTTGAGAATGCCGCTGATGTAATCGGCCGCAGTGGTAGTGAATACGGCGTCGACATCTTCATAGCTGCCAAACGAGAAAGGGATCATATAAGCGGCGAGGCTGGGATTTAGAGCGGAGATAACGCCGCCGTCAGCGCAGAAGATATCCATTACTCCGGTCTGCGCGGCCTCGACCGAGCCGGACAGATCTCCGCCGGCCAACTGCGCATCGGTAAAGATGGTCACTGTAATGCTGCCGTTTGTCGCGGCCTCGATTTTTTCCTTGAACAGCTCCGCTACCTGAGCCTCAATGGAAGTGCTGGTCCCGTTGATAGAGTACTTGAGCTCGGCCGTGTCATAGACAGGGCCCTCCGCGCCGGTCACGGCGGGGGCTTCGGTGTTCACGGGGGCTTCACTGTTTCCGCATGCGCACAGGGACAAGGCCGTGAGCAACGCAAGGATAAGCGCTGATATTCTTTTCATATCGATCCTCCAGTTTTTTTATTTTCTGTGCCGGTCAGCACATTTTCACTTATTGGCCGAGACTGTCCACTATCTCCCGCAGCAGAGCCACGCTCATGCCGCACGCTCTTTCGCAGGTCTCAGCAGACTGCCCCGCGATATGGGGGGTAATGAGCGTGGAATCAAGAGCTATCAGTTCCTTATAAAAGCCAAAGGGCTCATTTCCCAGAACATCCAGCACCGCTCCGCGTATTTTCTTCTCCCGGAGCACATCCTTCAGGGCGGCGTGGTCCACAAGCGCTCCTCTGCCGGTGTTGACCAGGACAGAGTGCTTTTGCATTTTTCTCAGCAGGGCAGCGCTCATGAGCGGCGGTTTCCCCTTTTCAGGTCTGGCGTGCAAAGTTACATAGTCGCAGGTGCTGACCAGCTCCTCAAGCTCAAGGCGCTTCACATTGTCCTTGTCAAGTATCTCGTCTGAGATGTGCGGAGAATAGGCAAAAGCCTCAATGTCAAAGCCGGACAGCAATTTCCTTAGCTCCTGAGCGATGTGCCCATAGCCTATAAAACCAAATTTTTTGCCCCGTATCTCATGGCTTTCGCAGCTGTCCGCTCCCTTTATCCACCACCAGCCCTCGCCGAGCCTCTTGCTGCCAAAGCTTATCCCACGCTCAAAGTCAAGCAGTGCCCCCAAAGCGAACTCCGCCACCGCCGGGGCGTTTTTGCCGTTTGTGTTGAAAACGCCTATGCCTTTTTTTCTTGCGTATTCCATGTCTATATTTGCCGGCCCGCCGCGGAGCGCAATGATATATTTAAGTCTGTCGGCGTTTTCCATCACCTCCCTTGGCAGGGCGGCGCCATGGATGATAAGTATGTCCACACCCCTGATATCCTCCATGAGCGAGCAGGGCTCGCCATAAAACTCACTCACACCATGGTCCGGGTAGGTCATCCGGCGCGTGGGATCTTCAAAGCACATGCCGCTGGGGATGCTGGTCCCGGGCTCAACATAAAATCCTGTCTGGGAGAAGTCATAAAACTTAGTGCGTATCGTGAAGGTATTGCCGCCGAAAGCCGCTTCTATGGCGGCTTTGAACTTTTCCGGCCTCATCATATTGTCGCCGGTGATAAGTATGGTCATCATTTTAAGCGCACCTCTCAGTTATGCCCGTTCTTTATCCAGCAAAGTCTGGGCGGCGGCACCCAAAGCAGAATAGATGGCGATTTTGGCGCTTTCCTCTACAAGCTCAGTTCGTTCGTAGCATTTTTCCATACCATAGTCAAAAACGATGATACCGTGGCGCTCCATAATGATGGTCTTCATTTCCCTGTCGTTTTCGGCGATGGCTTTTCTCGCGCCGCTGACAAGCTCTGAGGAGCCTGCCTGCGCAAATGGTATATAGGCCAGCTTGCCTATCTTGTTGATGGCTGAAACGGTCAGCATGGGAAACGCGCGGGGGAAAACGATGCTGCACGCAATTGAATAGGCGGGATGAACATGGATGACGCTGTCTATATCAGCGCGATTTTTGAAAACTTCAAGGTGCAGAAAATATTCTTTGGAAGGACGCTTCCCGCCGTAGTTTTCACCCACCACATTTCCGCTCATATCTATCTCCAATATGTCTTCGGGCCTCAGGTTTCTGAGCGGGGCATTGGTAGCGGTGATAAAATATCTGTCCCCAAGCCGCATGCTGATGTTCCCTCCGGCGGCAGAGACAAGCCCACACGAATAGGCGTCCAGGCCGGCCCCTATTATTTTGCGCTTTATTTCTTCAACATTCATCTCGCGATTTCCTTTCATGCCATTTATTTTTAGAAAACTTCCTTCCCGTGCTATATTTAATCATCTTTGTCGACAGAAATCAACACAAATTCAACATAAAGCAACAACTTTGGACAAAACATAAATTTTCAAGATTTTCATTTGTTTATTTTGCTAAAATCTCGGTTCAGTAACGCGATCATCAGTCTTTTTTTGGTGAAATAATGACAAATCCGAAATGCTTTAAAGATAGGACAGCGGAGCTGCAAAGGAATAAATACGTCCAGTTTGAAAAAACATGTTGCATTCTGTCCAATTTGATATAAAATAGATTTGAAAATCGCCAAAAGCTCATCCTTGGCAAAGGGGTACGG
>DBGBEC010000315.1:0-4138 GCA_048477415.1 Candidatus Limivicinus sp.
GCTTATTTCACCGGGACAGAATCTCACATCACAGGGGGCTCATTCCAGGAGGCTTCGGGCTTGAAGATGGTCCAGGCGGCCTCTCTCTCGCTTACATTGTGCTCCTTGGCATAGGAGAAGGTGGCCTGAACGCCCTTGCGGATTATGCCCTCCAGGCATTCCATCACGGTCTCAGGCGTGGTGCAGCCCTTGCGGGAGATACAGCCGTACACGGTGACGCCGCCCTGGTTGGCGATAAAGTCGGGGACCACGTGGACGCCCTTCGCCTCGAGTATCTTGTCCGCCTCTTCGGTGGTGGGGATATTGGCCCCCTCTACCACCAGAGAAGCCTTCACAGTGGGGGCAGTCTCCCGGTTTATAATGTCCTCGACAGCGGCGGGGATGAGGATGTCCACATCCAGATCCAACCACTCGTCCCGGCCTCTGACCTGGCACTTGCTCTTCATCTTGTCCACATGCACCTCGCCCAGCTTGTCGGTGGCGTCTATCATGTCCCTGATATCCAGGCCATCCGGGTCATAGTACATGCCGTTTATGTCGGAGATGGCGACTATCTTATATCCCCAGCGCATCAGGGCGAGGGCCGCGCTGCCGCCCACCTTGCCGAAGCCCTGGATAGACACGGTGGCGCCGGGCTTGCCGTTCATGAACTTCCAGGCCTCGTCCGCGGCCACGGCGGTACCGAAGCCGCTGACGGTGCGGTCCATGTTCAGGTCCTCGTAGAAGTTCATGTTCTTCATGGCCTGGGTCAGCCTGTCGGCCTCGGCCGCGTGCTCGGGGTCGGCGCGGACGCTGGCTCCCATCCGGTCATAGATGCCCAGCTCGTGCTCGATACGGGTGACTTCCGCCGGGTCTGTGCCCATGTCGCCGCCCAGGAAGGCGCCGGCCATCAGATAGGGCTTCATGGCCTGGAGGAAGCGCCGGATGACGTCTGCCGCGTCGGGCTTGTGGTAGTCGTAGCGGATGCCGGCCTTGGCGCCGCCGCACATGTTCTCCGCCGCCACATACTTGTAGGACATGACCTGGGAAAGGCGCTCCACCTCGTCCCTCGTCACGCTCTCGGTCATACGAAGGCCGCCGGCAGCCTGCTCGTCGGCAAAGTTGTATATTGCAAACCAGCCGACCGCCTCGCTCTCTCTGTCCGACCATTCGATAACCAAATAGGGATCCCGCTTCATACTGTTCACTTTCCTTTCTTTTCCTGTTTTATATCTGAAGTTATTTGCTTCCTTACTGTTCCAGGACCGCCAGGGCGTCCGCCGCCCACACGCCTTTTTCGTACACGAACACCGGGTTCATGTCCAGCTCCGCCAGGCAGTTCTTCTGCTCCGCCGCAAGCTCGCCCAGCCGGACGAGCATCTTCGCCAGGGCGTCCACATCCAGGGGGGCGGAGCCCCTGTAACCGCTGAGGAGGGGGTAGGCCCTGAGGGAGCGGATCATCTCCATCGCCTCATCATAGCCCAGAGGGGCCGGATAGAGGGCGCAGTCCTTGAAAAGCTCTGTAAATATGCCGCCAAGCCCCACAAGCACCATAGGTCCAAGCTGGGGATCCCGATTGACGCCCAGGATGACCTCCGCCCCCTTGGGGAGCATGGGCTGGACCAGGACCCCGTTTATCCGGGCGTCCGGACGGTAGCTCAGGGAATTGCGGAGGATCTCTTCATAGGCGGCCTCGGCCTCGGCCAGGCTCTTTATGCCCAGCTTCACGGCCCCGGCGTCGGTCTTATGGGGAATATCCGGAGAGTCTATCTTCATGACCAGGGGGAAGCCCAGCTCCGCCGCGGCCTGGCCCAGCTCCCCGGGCTTTGTCACCACTGTCTCACCGGGTACGGGGACGCCGTATTTTTTGATAAGGCCCTTGCTCTCGTGCTCGGAGAGGATGCGCCGCTCCCCGCCTCCGGGCCCGTCGGGCACGGCCGCCGCGAGGGTCCTCTTCTCCGGGTCATAGAGGCTGAAGTCGATATAGCGCCTCACAGCGCTCAGACCGTACTTGGGGTTATCCAGCATGGCGATGTGACGCTGGGCGTAGAAGTCTCTCAGCTCCGGGTCCCGCTTGCGGGAAAAGCCGGAGAGGATGACAATGGGCTTCTCTGTCTCCCGGTTTATCTCTGCCAGGCACTGGGCAAAGCCGAAATCCACCTCCCGCTCGTTCTCGGGTATCTTCTCATCCGGGTTGTGGCCCATGGCCACAAGGCCGATATTCTCGTCCTCTATCATGCTTTTGACCGAGGCCTTATAGCAGTCCAGAGCCCGGACCAGGGCGGAGGTCATGTCCAGGGGGTTATTCACAGAGGCGAAGGCCGGCAGCATGGTCCTTATCTTCGCCTTCGTCGCCTCCGTCAGCTCGCCCAGCTCCACACCGTGAGCGCCGCAGGCGTCGGCGGATATGGCGGCCTCGCCGCCGGAGAGGCTCATTATGCCGATACTGTCAACGGGGACCTTCTTATCCAGGACGCTGAACAGGAGGCAGGTCTCTATAAGATCCTCCATGTCGCTCACCCGGATCACCCCGTATTTTTTGAACAGGGCCTCAAAGGCCGCGTCGTTTCCGGCAAGGCTGCCGGTGTGGGCGGTGGTGGCCTGCTGGGCCTTCTGGGAGGCTCCCACCTTCAGCACCACCACGGGCTTTCTCTTTCTGGCGGCCTTGGCCAGTATCTCCACGAATTTCGCCGGCTTCGTCACGCCCTCAAGATAGACCGCCACCACCTTTGTGGCCTCGTTGTCCACCAAAAATTCCATGTAGTCCTCCACCCCGGCCACGGCGCAGTTGCCGCTGGAGATGAGGTAGGAAAAATTTATGTATGGCACGGAGGCCAGCATGGAGCAGATCTGTCCGCTCTGGGAGACAAGGCCCACATTGCCCCCTTCACGCCTTTCCGCCATGTCCAGTCCGAAGGCGAATACGCCCTTCTCGTTGTTGATAAAGCCGCCGCAGTTGGGGCCGCACACCGCCATGTCATACTGAGCGGCGATCTGGATGAGCTCCTTTTGGGCCCGCTTGCCCTCCTCGCCGGCCTCGCTGTAGCCGCTGGCATAGACCACAGCCCCCTTCACGCCCAGTTCCCCGGCCTCTCTCAGGAGGCCGTTCACCGCGGCCATGGGGGTGCAGAACACCGCCAGGTCTATCTTTTCGCCGATGTCGCCCAGGCTCTTATAGCATTTGCGGCCAAGCACCTGCTCCCGCCCCGGGTTCACAAGGAAGAGCCTGTCGCCCAGGCTTCCCCGCAGCAGGTTTTCCACCGCCGTTCTGCCAAAGCCCCTTTTCTCGCTGGCGCCGACCACGGCAACGGTCCCGGCGCAGAGTAGCTTTTCTATATTCACGCCTGCTTTACCCCTCTTTCCACTGATATCCGGCGTTCAGCGCCTTTTTGTTCAGCTCTATGACGGCCTGGCTCTTTGAGGAGAAATAATCCTCCAGTCCGGCCACGGGAGCCTCCGGCGGCAGAAGCCCCGTCTCCGCCAGGACCACGCCCAGCATGAGCACGTTCGCCGCCTTAACGTTCCCCAGTTCCATGGCCATATCCGTCACCGGGGCGTAGACCACAGTTATATCCTCTCTGGTCTCTTTCTTGTGGACGAGGGAGCTGTTCACAAAGAGATATCCGCCTTTTTTCACCTTGTCATGGAATTTCACAAAGGAGGGCTCGTTGAAAACTATAAGGATATCCGCCTCGTCCACATAGGGGCTGCCTATCTCTTCATCCTCGATCTTCACAAAGCAGTTGGCCGTGCCGCCCCGCATCGTAGCGCCGTAGGAGGGCAGCCAGCTCGTATACAGGCCGGCCTGGAGTCCGGCGTTGGCAAGTATCACTCCGGCGGCAAGGACGCCCTGTCCGCCAAAGCCAGCTATCATTATCTCGCTCACCTTATACTCCCTCCTTCTTTACAAGCTCGCCCAGGGGATAATAGGGGATGACCTCATTTTCTATCCTGTCGGCCGCGGCCACCGGGCTCATGTGCCAGTTTGTGGGGCAGGGGGAGAGTATCTCCACCATTGAAAAGCCCTCGCCCCGAAGCTGGGCCTCCAGAGCCCGCTTTATGTAGGCCTTGGTCTTGTTTATCTCTTTCACATTGTGCACGGAGCCTCTGGCTATATAGGCCACCGGCAGCACGGAGAGCATCTCGGAGAGCTTTATGG
>DBGBEC010000316.1:0-9663 GCA_048477415.1 Candidatus Limivicinus sp.
AACCGGGAGTGCTGTTCAAAGACTGCTCCGATTTTATTTTTACTCACAGCATGAGCGAGCGAAAACAGCTCATGGAAGAGAGGAGCGACGCTTTCATCGCCCTGCCCGGGGGCATAGGCACCTTTGAGGAATTTTTTGAGACGCTGACGCTCAAGCAGCTCGGTCTGCACTCGAAGCCCATGGCCCTTGTGAACACCCTGGGCTATTACGGGCCTCTCCGTCAAATGCTTGAGAGCGCGGCGGCGGGCCGTTTCATGAGCTGGGCCTGCATGGAGCTCTTCGCCCTGTGCCGGGAGCCGGAGGACGCTCTCCGACATGTGCTGAGCGCAAAGCCCATGACCGGCAGCATAAAGCGCCTGAGCGATTACAACAAATGAGGGCGGAGCGGGGGCCTGTAACGAAAAACTACAAGCTTGTCCTCTCCTACGACGGCAGCAGATACCGCGGCTGGCAGAAGCAGGGCAACACGGAAAACACCATCCAGCAAAAGCTGGAGACGCTTCTGTCAAGGCTGCTCTCACAGCAGGTGGAGCTTGCCGGAAGCGGCAGGACAGACGCGGGCGTCCACGCCAGACGTCAGGTCTGTTCCTTCCGGGCAGAGGGCGCACCCGACTGCGAAGCGCTGCTCGCGGAGCTCCGCCGCTATCTGCCGGAGGATATTTCGGCTGTCTCTCTGAATGAGGCGGAGCCGCGCTTTCACGCGCGACTGAGCTGCCGGGAAAAGGTTTATGTATATAACATATGGAACAGCCAGACGCCCAACGTCTTTCTGCGGCACTTCAGCCTCTTCTGCCCGGATAAGCTGGACGAGGAGGCCATGCGGCGGGCCGGAGCGCTTCTTTTGGGCGAGCACGATTTCAGCGCTTTTTGCTCCGTGCGCCGGATGAAGAGATCCGCCCGAAGGGAGCTTCGCTCCATAGAGCTCTGCCGCAGTGCGGAGCTTTTGAGCATAAAGCTCCGGGGCAGCGGCTTTCTGTACAACATGGTCCGCATCATCGTGGGCACGCTTTTAGAGGTGGGGCGGGGCGAACGGGAAGCGGAGAGCCTCAGCGCCGTCCTGGCCGGGAGGGACCGGGAGGCCGCGGGCCCCACGGCACCGGCCCACGGTCTCATCCTGTGGGACGCCCTGTACTGAGTACTGAGAATTTTGTGTATTTTTATTCCGATTCCGTATTGACAGGGCAGATGAATATTGTTAGAATGAGTCGTCTCAATTGGATACCATCAGTGGGCGAGGAGCGGCATGGTCTGCTGCGGCCCGTCAGGCACGGGACCAGGGTGCGGGTGCGCTTTGAGCCCCGCTCGGGCCTGCCTCACTGAGGGTTGAGTTTATCCGAAGCAAGATAGCGACCGCTGCCTTAGGGCAGCCAAGGCCAGACGGACAGCCGGGTCGAATGCCGATAAACCGCAGGTGCGGTGGCAACTTCTGTTGCCTTATTGATTGAGTTAGAAGCTCAAGTTTTATAAGTTGGTAACTATAAACCAGTGCTTGCAAAGCATACAAACTTGTGAAATGGTCAATAAGAGTAGTAAAAGTAATCTTTGCTATATAGACTCTAAAACCCATTGGGATCATCGGATCCTCCGGAGGAGGGTTCTTGTGTGATTATATCAAGCTGACGTATGCCGTGGGCCTGCGTCAGTTTTTTTGTCCTTAAATACATGGGGGGTATAGCCGTGAAAAAGATAATAGAGCTGAAGAAGGTCAGCAAATCCTTTGATGGTGAGCTGGTCCTTGACAAGATAGACCTGGACATCTATGACAACGAGTTTCTCACCCTTCTGGGTCCCTCCGGCTGCGGGAAGACCACCACGCTCCGGCTCATAGGCGGCTTTGAGAGCCCCGATGAAGGGGATATCATCTTCATGGGTGAGAATATAAACGAGCTGCCCCCCCACAAGCGCAATGTGAACACTGTTTTCCAGCGCTATGCCCTTTTTCCTCATCTCAATGTCTATGAGAACGTGGCCTTTCCCCTGCGGGAAAGGCGGGTCCCCAGAGGGGAGATAGACGAGAAGGTCCGCCAGATGCTCGCCCTTGTGGCTTTGGCCGGCTTTGAAAAACGCAGCGTCACCAGCCTGTCCGGCGGCCAGCAGCAGCGTGTGGCCATCGCCCGGGCCCTCGTGAGCAACCCCAAGGTACTGCTCCTGGACGAGCCTCTGGCGGCGCTGGACCTGAAGCTGCGCAAGGACATGCAGCAGGAGCTCAAAAAAATACAGAAGGCCACTGGGATAACCTTCATCTTCGTCACCCACGACCAGGAGGAGGCCCTCTCAATGTCAGACACGGTGGTGGTCATGTCCGAGGGCCGTATCCAGCAGATCGGCACCCCGGTGGACATATACAACGAGCCGGAAAACGCCTTTGTGGCCGACTTTATCGGCGAGAGCAACATTCTGGACGGTATAATGCTCCAGGACAAAAAAGTTGCGTTCTCGGGCCACGTTTTCGACTGTGTGGACGGGGGCTTTGCCAGGCGCGAGCCTGTGGACGTGGTAGTCCGGCCGGAGGATGTGGACATAGTGAGCGAGGAAAAAGGCATGCTCCGGGGCCTTGTCACCTCCGTCACCTTCCTTGGCGTTCATTACGAGATCATCGTGGATATAAACGGCTTCAAATGGATGATACAGACCACCGATTTTGTTGATGTAGACGAGCGTATCGGCCTTTATATCGAGCCCGACGCGATACACATCATGAAAAAATCCCAGTATTCGGGCATGTACGGCGACTACTCCTCCTTCTCCAACGAGCTGGACGAGCTGTCCGACGCGGAAAGCGAGAGCGAGGAATGAAGAAAAACGCCGTCTCAAGGCGGGTCGGCCTCTGGCAGAGGCTCACCCTGGCCCCCTACTCTGTGTGGGCCCTGCTTTTCATCCTGGTGCCTCTTATCTTCGTGGCCTACTATGCCTTCACAGACTCTGATTTCAATTTCACCTTTGACAACATAAGCCGTTTCTTTACCGCCACCTCCACCATCAGCGATGAAAACGGCCTTCAGCGCGAGGTACACACCTATCTGCTCATCTTTGTCCGCTCGCTGAAGCTGGCGGTGATATCCACCCTTATCTGTCTGCTCATGGGCTATCCCGCGGCATATATCATCTCCAGGGCCGCGCCCAGGACCCAGAAGATAATGATAACCCTCATCATGATACCCATGTGGATGAACTTCCTTATCCGCACCTATGCCTGGATGACCATATTGCAGGACACCGGCATATTGAACGGGCTTCTGGGCCTTGTGGGCCTTGGGCCGGTGCACATCATCGGAACAGAGGCAGCCGTTGTTATCGGCATGGTATATGATTATTTCCCATATATGATACTGCCCATATACTCGGTAATGGCAAAGATGGATATAAAGCTCATCGAGGCCGCGAGGGATCTGGGCTGCGGCAGCCTGGGGGTCCTGCGCCGGGTCATATGGCCACTGAGCCTGCCCGGCGTCATCTCGGGGATAACCATGGTGCTGATCCCATCCATAAGCACCTTCTACATTTCCCAGAAGCTGGGCAACGGTAAATTCTATCTTATCGGCGATGCTATAGAGGGCCAGTATGTGGCAAACAACCTGCATTTCGCCGCCGCCATCGCCTTCATCCTCATGGTCATCCTGCTGGCGGCCATGGCGCTTATGCAGCGCTCCGCCAGCCGCAAGGCCTTCGCCCAGTAAGGAGGTAAGCCCATGAAACCTGCCGCCAAGGTCTATACGGCCATAATTATGATCTTTCTCTTCGCACCCATCCTGATCCTGCTGGTCTTCTCGTTCAACGAGTCGAAAAGCCTTTCGGTCTTCTCCGAGTTCTCCCTGTATTGGTACAAAGAGCTGTTCCGGGATTCAGAGACGCTGAAGGCCGTCAGAAACACGGTCGTGCTGGCTCTCAGCGCGGCGGCCATTTCCACCGTGATGGGCACCGCCGCCGCTGTCGGCATAAACCGGCTCAGAAACAGATATCTCAGAGCGGCGCTGGACACCGCCACGAACATCCCCATGATAAACCCGGATATAATCACCGGCATATCCCTCATGCTCATGTTCGTCTTTGTGGGGCGGCTCTTCGGCGCCTCCACAAGTCTCAGCTTCTGGACCATGCTCATCTCCCATGTTACCTTCTGCCTGCCCTATGTTATCCTCCAGGTGCTGCCAAAGCTCCAGCAGATGGACAGGTCCCTGCCGGAAGCGGCAATGGACCTGGGCTGCACCCCCATGAGGGCCTTTTTGAAGGTGGAGATACCGGAGATACTTCCAGGCATAGTCACCGGCCTTATAATGGCCTTCACCCTCTCCCTGGACGACTTTGTCATAAGCTATTTTACAGCGGGCAACGGCTTTCAGACCCTGCCCATACGCATATACAACATGACCAAAAAGACAGTCACCCCCAAGATGTACGCCCTGGCGACCATAATCTTCTTCGTTATCCTGGCCCTACTGCTCATCTCCAACCTCTCCGACAGGGAGACGGACAAGAGCATAAAGACCGCCCGGAGGAAAAAGAAGGCCAAGGTCTGACAGCTCCCCAAGCATGAAAAATACAGTTCCGATGATCAAAGGAGGACAAAAATGAAAAAGCTTATTCCTGTTATCCTGGCGGCCGCCCTGGTCTGCGCCCTGCTTCTGAGCGGCTGCGGCTCTTCCGACCAGCTCACGCTGAATGTGTATAACTGGGGCGAATATATCTCCGACGGCTCCGAGGGTTCCTTCGACACCATCCGCGAGTTTGAAAGCTGGTACGAGGAGACCTATGGCCAGAAGATAAAGGTGAACTACGACACCTATGCCAGCAACGAAGACATGTACAACAAGATCTCCAGCGGCGCCGTCAGCTATGATGTGATAATCCCCTCCGACTATATGGTAGCCCGCATGGCCCAGGAGGATATGCTGCTCCCCCTGAATTTTGACAACATCCCCAACTACGAGTATATCGACGAGAGCTTCCGCGGCCTTTACTACGACCCGGACAACATGTATTCCGTGCCCTATACCTACGGCGTTGTCGGTATCATCTATAACGCCAATGTGGTGGACGCCGGTGACATCGGCGGCTGGGAGCTGATGTGGAACGAGAAATACTCCGGCTCCATCCTCCAGTTCAACAACTCCAGAGACGCTTTCGCCACCGCCCAGTACATGCTGGGTCTGGATATAAACGACGTGGACCGGGCCAAATGGGAGCAGGCCCTTGCCAGTCTCAAGGAGCAGGCCCCTCTGGTGAAAAGCTATGTGATGGACGAGGTCTTCAACATGATGGAGTCAGGCGAGGCGGCCATCGCCCCCTACTATGCCGGCGACTACTTCACCATGCTGGACGCCCAGGCGGAGAATGTTGATCTCCAGTTCTATTACCCCGAGCGCACCAACTATTTTGTTGACGCCATGTGCATACCAAGCTGCTGCCAGAACCAGGAGCTGGCGGAGATATTCATAAACTACATGCTCTCTGCCGAGCCCGCTATCGCCAACGCCGAGTATATCTACTACGCCTCCCCCAACTCCCTTGTGTATGAGGATGAGGGCTATGCCGAATATCTGGGGGACGAGGCCATGGAGATCCTCTATCCGGGCATAGAAAACTTCAGCGAGCTGTATAACCTCTATGCTTTCCGCAATCTGGATACGGAGACCCTGGGCTATGTGAACACCCTCTGGGAAGAGCTGAAGATCGGTTAACATAATTTAATTGACATAACACTCCCAGGCGCTGCTGCGCCGGGGAGTGTTTTTTTAACATTTTGCAGGATAAAAAGCGCTTTGGCGGGAAAACTACGGGCAGACTGTATTTTTATGGGTCTCCCGGCCTACCGCCAGGGGGCAGAAGGGAGAAACGCAAATGTACAAACGGCTTGGAAAACAGACTGTGTCCCTGCCCAGCGGGCCAAGGATACTTTCTTATGCCGGCCTTGCCGGGCAAAAAGAGGGAGAAGGCCCCCTGAAGGCCTGCTTTGACTATGTATCGCAGGACTCTTACTTCGGTGAGAACACCTGGGAAAAGGCCGAGAGCCGCATGCTCAGGCAGTGCTTCACCACCGCCTGCGAGAAGGCCGGGCTTCTGCCCACAGTGCTGGACTATGTTTTCTCCGGGGACCTGCTCAACCAGTGCGTCAGCTCCGCTTTCGCCATGAAAGATACAGGGGTCCCCTATTTCGGCATATACGGGGCCTGCTCCACCATGGTGGAATCCCTGGCTCTGGGGGCCATGATGATAGACGGAGGCTTCGGTACGAATGTTTGCGCCCTGACCGGCTCACACTTCTGCTCAGCGGAACGGCAGTACCGCTTCCCCCTGGAATACGGCGGTCAGCGGCCCCCTACCTCCCAGTGGACGGTGACAGGGGCGGGGGCCGTGGTCCTTGGCCCCGGAGCCCCGGGGCTGCGTATCACCCACGTTACAGCAGGGAAAATAGTTGACGCGGGGATAAACGACGCAAATAACATGGGCGCCGCCATGGCCCCCGCCGCCTACTCCACCCTAAGCGCCCATTTTCAGGACACGGGCCGCGCTCCCAATTATTACGACGCCATCTTCACCGGGGACCTGGGCGCAGTGGGTCACGATATACTTCAGGCCCTCTTCCTGGAGGACGGAACAGAGCTGGGCCCCAGGTATATGGACTGCGGCGTGCTCATATACGACCTCCGTACCCAGGACGTCCACGCCGGTGGCTCGGGCTGCGGCTGCTGCGCCTCGGTCCTGGGAGGGCACATTCTGAAGGCCATGGAGAAAGGGCTTTGGACCCGGGTCCTGGTAGCCGCCACCGGGGCGCTGATGTCTCCCACCAGCGCCCAGCAGGGCGATACCATCCCCGGTATCTGCCACGCCGTTTCTATCGAACGGGAGGATGCTTAATGGATATACTGCTGACTTATTTGAAGGTTTTTATGGTGGGGGGCCTGCTCTGCGCCCTGGGTCAGCTCCTCATAGATTACACCAAGCTGACCCCCGCCCGTATACTCACCATCTATGTGGTGGCCGGAGTGATACTGGGCGGACTGGGGCTCTATCAGCCCCTAACAGACTGGGCGGGAGCCGGCGCCTCAGTGCCGCTCACCGGCTTTGGGAACACCCTGGCCCGGGGCGTGAGAGAGGCCGTGGAGGAGAAGGGTCTTTTGGGCGTCTTTACCGGCGGCTTCACCGCCGCCTCAGGCGGCATATGCGCGGCCGTATTCTTCGGCCTTATCGTGGCCCTCATCTTCAAGCCCAAGGACAAGAACAAATAGCGGTCCAGGCGCCATATCCTTTTGACAAACCGAGCGGCTGGATCTTTCCAGCCGCTCGGTTTACATAATTATATTATGGTTTACTTATTTACTACGTTCCGTGGCTCGCCGGCCAGGAAAGCCTTGATATTTTCCACTGTGCTGTCCATAATGCGCTGGCGGCTCTCTTTGGGGGCCCAGCTTATATGAGGGGTGATGAGGCAATTTTTGGCCTGGAGCAGGGGGTTGTCAGCCCTGATGGGCTCGGCTGAGACCACATCGAGGCCGGCGGCATAGACCTTGCCGGAGTTGAGGGCCTCTGCCAGGTCCTCCTCCACTATCAGAGGGCCGCGGCTGTTGTTTATTATTATAACGCCGTCTTTCATCCTGGCTATGCTCTCTTTGTTTATTATGCCCCGGGTCTCCGGGAAGAGGGGGCAGTGGAGCGCGATGACGTCCGCGCGGCTGTAGAGCTCGTCCAGCTCCACATACTCCGCGATAAGCTCTCCCGAAGCGCTCCTGCTGCGGTTGAAGGCGATAACATCCATGCCAAGAGCCCTGGCGATAGCGCCCACATTCTGGCCTATCCGCCCAAAGCCGATTATGCCCATTGTCTTCCCCGCTAACTCTATAAGGGGATAGTCCCAGAAGCACCAGTCCCCGCTGGAGGCCCAGCGGCCCTGGTGCACGGCGTCGGAGTGGTGGGCCACATGGCCGCATATCTCCAGCAGCAGGGATATTGCGTGCTGGGCCACGGAGGCCGTGCCATAGGCGGGAACGTTAGAGACGGGTATGCCCTTCTCCCGGGCGTATACATAGTCTATGGGGTCGTAGCCCGTGGCCTGGATGGTGATAAAGCGGATATTGGGGCAGGCGTCGATGACCTTGCGGCTAACGCGGGACTTGTTTGCCACAACGATGTCCGCGTCCCCTATGCGGCGGATGACCTCGTCCTCGTCGTCGGTATAGTGGTCAAACACCCTTAGCTCTCCCAGCTCTTCAAGACAGGCCCAGCTAAGGTCCCCGGGATTCATGGTGTATCCGTCGATAACTGTTATTTTCATTGCTCTACCTCGTTTTCTTTTATGTATTCAGCAGCGCCGCAGCAGCGGAGCCGGGGAGCGTGGTCTCCTCCCCTATTATATACTCGAATTTTCTGCCCATTTTCACGCGCCCATACTCCTCAAGCAGGGCCTTAAGAGCAGGCCGGTAGACTCTTCCCTTCTGGACGAGGGAGCCCTCGGCGCAGATAAGGGCCGGTTTTTCCCCAAGGCCGCCGCCAGTAAGGCGCAGCAGGGCCAAAAGATTCACACACATGCACCTGGCGGAGCGCTCAAACAGAGCCCGGCACACGGCCTGTACAAAGATCCGGTCCTCTTCGCCGGAGCAGAGCTCATCCAGCTCCTGACCGCAGGCCCAGGCGTCCGCCTTTGAAGAGTCCAGCCTGTCCAGGGCCGCAAGACTCTCCCGGCAGGCCGGGGACAAATGCCCCTCCTCCCCAGCGGCCAGCAGCGTTATCCGCGCGAGCTCGCCCAGGTACACCCCTGCCGTCAGCTTTTCAAAGAGCTTCAGACCCGGGTTGCCGCTCTCCCTGTCCAGGGCCAGGTCAAAGTCTCCCCGGGGCATGCCGGAATACATGCCGGATTCCAGATTTATTATTATGCTCTCCTCCCCGGCACGGCCCAGCTTCCCTATCCTGTCCAAAGGCAGGGCGCAGCAGGTGTTGGTGCCGGTGCCGCTCACCTGGCCAATAAAGCCGTCATACCTGCTTTTATCCAGGGCGGCGGACGCGCCCAGCAGCACCGCGGCCGTGTCGTTGAGCAGGACGGCCCTTCCGGTTTTCAGGCCGCGGCGGTCCAGCTCTTCCAAAAGGCTGGCGCAGACCAGCTTTCCGGAGGAGTTTTCAATGCGCACCTCCTTGTCAATGCTCCTTACCCTTCCGTCGGTCTCCGGCGTGATGTCTGCCGAATAGGAAAAGCAGAAGCCGACAGCCCGGGCCCGGGACATGAAGCCCTGGATATTATCCGCCGTGAAGGAGATAAACTCCTCCCAGGTGGCAGGGCTGCCGATACCTGGCATTGAGGCTTTTTTAAGCCCCTCGACTCTCCATCCCCCATCTTCAAAGCTCACCAGAGCGCAGCGGAAGTTGGTGCCTCCCGCGTCGATGACGGCCACGGGCCGCCCCGGGGCTATCTCGCCCTCTATCTTCAGGTATGTGGGTATCATGGGCATGGAGCCGCCCCTCCCCGAAAGGCCCCGCTCCATATCCTGGGCCATTTTTTCGGCCTCGTCCAAAACTTCTATCCCCTCCGGGGCCATGGAGTGCCGTCTGAGAAAGTCAAGCGCCTTTATATCTCTCATCTTTTCCTCTCCCCTATGCGTCAAACGCCAGAAGAAGCTTGCTCTTCGCAAGCTCCTTCCTTTTTTTAACCGGGCCCGTTCCCCGGCTCATGGCTTA
>DBGBEC010000317.1:0-2938 GCA_048477415.1 Candidatus Limivicinus sp.
ATGAGGCTGGGGTGCCAGTCACCGTCCGCGGTGCGGGCACCGGCCAGGCCGGGGGCTCCGTGCCCGTGAATGGGGGCGTGGTCCTGTCCCTTCGTGGGATGAACAGGATCTTGGGCTATGACGAGGGGGCAAGGACCCTGAGAGTGCAGCCCGGAGTGCTTTTGCAGGAGGTAAAGGCCGCGGCGGAGAGCCATGGCCTGAGCTATCCTCCGGACCCGGGCGAGCAGACGGCCACCATCGGCGGCAACGCGGCGACCAACGCCTCGGGCCCCAACGCCCTGAAATACGGCCGGACCCGTGACTATGTGGAGGACGGGGTCCTGGTCCTGGCGGACGGGGCCATAGTCCCTCTTGCGGGCCGGGAGGCCGCCCTTGGCAGCGAGGGCACTCTTGCAGTTATCACCGAGCTTACTCTGAAGCTGGTGGAAAAGCCCGGAGCGGACGCGATCCTGCTCCTGCCCTTCATGGATAACGAGGCGGCTGTAAACGGGGCCAAGGCCATCCTGACCGCCGGTCATGAGCCCGCGGTGCTGGAGCTCATGGACACAGACCTGATCGAGTTTTCCGGCAGGGTGACGGGGAACCCGGTCTTCCCGGTGGAGCTGGAGGGCGAGCGGGCGGCCTGCACTCTGATGGTGACGATAGAGGGCGCAGACGATGACGAGGTGATGGAGAAGATGGAGGCCCTGGCGGGCCTGGCGGAGGAGGGAGAGATAGAATGCCTGGACATCCTGGTAGGGGACACGCCCACCATGAAGCGGGAGTTCTGGGCCGCCCACGCCGCCTTCCATACCTCCATGGAGTCCGGCGCGAAGTCCGCCTTTGAAGCGAACGTGGAGGTGCCGGCCGAGGCCATGGCGGGGATGATAGCCTTCGCAAAAGAGGCTGCCGAAGCAAAGGGACTCAAGGCCTATATCCACTGCCATGTGGGCAGCGGCGGCATGCATATCCATGTGGCCTCCGATAAGAACCGAGAGGAGAGCGCCCCTGGGGCCCGTGCCTTCCTCGACGCGGTATACGCCAGGACGGCGGAGCTGGGCGGGGACGTTGCCGGGGAATACGGTATAGGCTGGGCCAAGAAGGGATATCTCAGCGCCGGGGCCCGTGGGGAGTTCGCCGGCCTGAAGGCGGAGTATGATCCCAAGGGCATATTGAATCCTGGAAAGGTGATAGACTGATGCTTAAGATACTTGTGTGCGTAAAGCAGGTCCCTGACGTGGACCTGATGAAGATGGACCCGGAGACCGGCACTCTTATCCGCGCGGGCGTGCCCACTATCCTGAACCCCCTGGACGCCAACGCCCTCTCAGCGGCTGTTGCCGTTAAGGAGCAGTACGGCGGCGAGATAACGCTGATAACCATGGGCCCTCCCATGGCGGAACAGGTCCTTCGCGAGTGCCTGGCGGTTGGCGCGGATAAGGCCATCCTTGTTACCGACAGAGCCTTCGGCAACGCGGACACCCTGGCTACCAGCTATTCCATCGTCTCCGCCGCGAACTGCGTGGATAAGTACGACCTTATCTTCTGCGGCAAGGAGACGGTAGACGGAGCGACGGGACAGATGGGCTCTCAACTGGCCGAGCGCTTCGACGCGGCCCAGATCACCTCTGCTTCTCTCATCAAGTCTGTTGATGAAGAGAAGAACACTCTGGTAGCAGAGCGCGAGACAGAGACCGGCACAGAGACTCTTGAAGTCAGCATGCCCTGCCTGTTCACCATGGAAAAGACCCATTATCCCGCCCGTATCCCCAATCTTAAAGGCAAGCTGAGAGCGAAGAAGGCGGAGATCATGAGCTTCACCGCCGACGACATCCCCGGCCTTGACCGGGGCCGGATAGGGGATCCGGGCTCGCCCACAAAGGTTCCCCGGATGTTCCCGCCGGTGCTGCCGGATCCCGGGATCATACTGGACGAGGGCACGGTGGAGGCCACGGCGGCCAGGCTGCTGTCCATCATAAGGGAGGGCTGAGCGATGGATAAGAGAGAATACAAGAACATGTGGGTACACATCGAGCACAATGACGGTGTGGTACATCCTGTAGCTCTGGAGCTCTGCTGCGAGGTGAGAAAGCTCTGCGACCAGAGCGGCGACAAGCTTATTGCAGTCGTCGCGGGAGAGCTTCCCGAGAGCGAGCTTGAAAGGGTCAGAGAGTGCGGCGTGGACGGCTTCATCCTTGTGAGCGGCAGCGGCTATGAGCGCTATAATACGGAGGCGTATACGAACCTGTACACGGTCCTCTGCGAGAAGTACAAGCCCACGGCGGTGCTGGTGGGCGGCACGGTGAACGGCCGTGACTTCGCCCCCCGCTTCGCGGTGCGGCTGGACACGGGCTGCACCAGCGACGCCACCGAGCTAATCTATGACCCTGAGACTACCGACATAGAGTTCGTGGAGCCGGCCGCGGGCGGGAAGATAATGGCGGTGATAACGATCCCGGTGCTGCGTCCGCAGATAGGTACCCTTCGCCCCGGCACCTTCAAGTATGCTCCGACGGGCAGGAAGGAGAACATCGGGGTCACACACGAGGAGATATCCTTCGACCCTGCAATGATACGCACGAAGCTTCTGGGCTTTGAGGCAGACGCCTTTGACCCTGAGCTTGACATTGCAGAGACCGACTGCCTGATCTGCCTTGGAGCCGGGCTGAAGGAGGAGAGCCTGCCGAAGTACAGGGAGCTGGCGACGCTGCTGGGCGGCAAGATAGGCTGCACCCGCCCCCTGGTGGACAAGGAGCTGCTGCCCTATAAGCTCCAGGTGGGTCAGAGCGGAGTGATGATAAAGACCAGGCTGTACATAGGCTTCGGCATATCCGGCGCGGTGAACCACACCACCGGCATAAGCGCCGACAAATTCATCGCCGTCAACCGCGACAAAAACGCGCCCATCTTCAACTACTGCGACTTCGGCATCGTCGCAGACATGGACCAGGTCTGCGAC
>DBGBEC010000318.1:0-2560 GCA_048477415.1 Candidatus Limivicinus sp.
ATTGAGCGGGTGAATATCTTTACTTATGATCATATTGAGGTGTTGTTCCAGGACGAAATAGAGATTTTCTAAAGCAGGATATATGCCGCTGAGATGCTTTCGGCGTAGATACTGGAAGTACTGCACAAAGGGAATGCGAACCGTCTTGTACAATATGCTTGGATGTGAATCATTCATTTCCAGATCTTTTCGGCCTTTCCCGAGGGGCGGAGAACAAAAAACAATGATCGTTTTTAGTTTCCTGAACAGCGGATGCGAACGGAGCGGGGGGGCTGGTACGGGAAACAGGGCGGAAACGGTTGAGCTACAGGCCCACCATTTTTGCAAAAAAGTTGCAAAAAAGCCGTGAAATTATAAATTTCACGGCTTTTTGTGGTGGACCTAATCGGGATCGAACCGACGACCTTACGGATGCGAACCGTACGCTCTCCCAGCTGAGCTATAGGCCCATATTTGGCTATTATGTATATTTGCGGCTGATTTTTTTGAGGGCTTTGCTGTTCTGACAGGGGCCGTGTTATGCTGCGCTGGCTCTCCCAACTGAGCTACGCCCCCATGCGACAGGCTGTGCTGCCTGACGACTTTAACATTATAACACAAAATTAAAATTTGTAAAGCAAAAAATATGATTGATTATAAGGAAAGTTTGTAGTACAATAGGACCGTGGCTTTTGACAAGGCTGCACTAGTCGGGGAGCCAGCGGTGCCCTGTGACCTGCAATCCGCTACAGCAGGGATGAATTCCTTCCCGAGGGTATGTTCTGTGTCGTCTGACCCCGGTAAGCAGCGTTGACGATCCGGTCTCGCGCAACGGGAACCCGTGAACCATGTCAGGCGGGGAACCGAGCAGCATTAAGCGGTGCTTTTCGTGTGCCGCGAGGCAGCCGGGTCCGAGCCGGCTGCCGGCGTAACGGGCATAGCGCATTATTCAAGGGCGGGTGTGCAGTCTTGTCAAGAGTCATAACTATATCCGGGGACCGCCGGATAAAAGCCGGGACCAAAGCCGGAGAAGGAAGGGAAAAAGATGTATCAGGCCCTGTACAGGAAATGGCGCCCGCAGACCTTTGACCAGGTGATCGGCCAGGAGCACATCACGGAGACCCTTAAAAACCAGGTGAAAAGCGGCAGGCTCTCCCATGCATATATCTTCATCGGCACCAGGGGCACGGGAAAGACCACCTGCGCCCGCATACTTGCCCGGGCCGTGAACTGTGAAAACCCGGAAAACGGCAATCCCTGCGGAAAATGCCCTTCCTGCCGGGGCATAAGCGACGGCAGCCTTATGGATGTGGTGGAGCTGGACGCGGCCTCAAATAACGGGGTGGACAATGTACGCGCCCTCCGGGAGGAGGCTGTGTTCTCCCCGGCTGCGGTTAAGAAGCGTGTATATATAATAGACGAGGTACACATGCTCTCCACCGCCGCCTTCAACGCCCTGTTGAAAATACTGGAAGAGCCCCCGGCCCATCTGCTGTTTATCCTGGCCACAACAGAGCTGCAAAAGGTCCCGGCAACCATATTGTCCCGTTGCCAGAGGCACAGTTTCCGACGCATAAGCGCCGAGCGGATAGGGGAATATCTGAAAGCCGTAGCGGAAAAAGAGGGGATGGGCCTGGAGCCGGAGGCGGCTGAGCTTATCGCGAGGCTGGCAGAAGGCGGTGTGCGCGACGCGCTGAGCCTGCTGGACCAGTGCTCCGGCACCGAGAGGATAGACGTGGAGGCGGTATATTCCGCCATTGGCCTTGGCGGCAAGCGGCGCATTGGCCAGCTTTTCGGCCGTATCCTTGACCACGACCAGGAGCGTGCCCTGAAAGAGTTTTCCGAGCTTTGGATGGACGGAAAGGACCCGGCGGACCTGCTGGGCGAGCTGAACAGCCTGGCCAGGGACCTGCTCATGCTGAAGGTGGCTCCCAGGGGCGGTCTTGCTCTTCTGTCCGGCGGCTACGAGAAGGAGCTGTTGGAGGGCTTTGCCCGGCGGCTGACGAATGAAGAACTCATCTGCCTGATGGAGACTATCCAGCGCTTCCAAAGCAGAATGCGGGACGCGAAAAACCCCAAAATATGCGCGGAGCTGTGCCTTGTCTCCCTGTGTGACAACAGCCTGGGAGAGAGCGTGAGCGCACTGAGAGCCCGCGTCTCGCGGCTGGAGGAACAGATAAAAGGCGGGCTCCCCCCCCGGCAGGAGGCCGCAGAGCGGGAGGATAATGGGCCGGAGCCCCGGGAGCTGTATGACGAGCCCCCCGCCCGCCCCAGGGAGAGTCCTGAGGACGAGGAGGAAGAGCTTGAGATGTTCCAGGAGGAGCAGCCGGAAGACGCCTTTCTCCAGCGAAGCCGCCCCCGGGACGAAGCGCGGGAGCTTCCGGCCTCCGGGGCCCTTTCCTGGAAGACTATAAGGCAGAGCGCGGCGAAGCTCCTGCCTATGGACGTCAGGGTGAACATAGAGGACGAGACGAAGATAAGCGCCCGTGTGGAAGGGGACGTGCTGCGTATCCAGGCGGCGCCTGGCTTCATGTACGGGCGTTTGACCCGGCAGGAGATACTGGGCTGCTTTGCCCAGGCG
>DBGBEC010000319.1:0-12736 GCA_048477415.1 Candidatus Limivicinus sp.
TTAAATTGTTTTTTCTGCCGATCGTTTACGGATATAAATTAACACAGCCGGCGCAGAAAAATCGATTGTTGAAGAAAATCAGGCCTCCGGGGGGAAAATCCTCCCTTGCGGCGAAGGATATTTCATTTTTTTGCTAAAGTCTTATTCGTACCGGGCAAATCATCCACGGTGTATCGGGCAAAATGCACAAAAAACTGTTTGCGCCCTACAAAAAAACGGGCGCAAACAGCAAAATTATATAAAATTAACATTTTTCTCCGGCAGCTTGGCCCGGCACCAGGCCTCAGCGTCTCCCCAGAGCCAGGTTCCGGTTTTGCAGGCAGGAGCTCATGCAGAAGTCGATGTGCTCGTCCATGCTGTTTCTGGCTGTGTCCACAAAGCCGAACTTTACCGCCCTATATATCGCCAGGTGCTGGTTCCCCAGCAGAAGGAGGTTTTCCGGGTCCTGCTCCATGACTAAAAACTGGTTTGTCCGCAGCGAGAGATAGCTGAGCTTTTTCCCCAGAAGGGCGTACATCTCCGAAAGGTATTTGTTCCTGGCCGAGTCAACAAGGAGTTGGTGGAACTGCCTGTCCAGTTCCGCCGTGACAGCCACGTTCGGCGTGGCGGGGGAGTGGTCGATAAAGCTCTTCAGCGTGCGCTGAAACAGCTCTGCCAGGCGTCCCAGCTCTGAAAGGTTCACATGCCAGTTTTTCTGGGCGCAGAGGGAAGCTGCCGTGCTCTCGATAGCTTTTCTGGCGATAAACAGCTTTTGTATGCTGTCGTTGGACATGTCGAACACCCGGTAGCTGCTGTATTTGCTCTCACTCTTCTGCTCCACGGTGACAAGACCGCTGAGGCACAGCTGCTCGATAGCCTCACGGACAGGGGTGGCGCTCACGTCCAGCGCTGCGGCTATCTTTGTCACGTTCAGCCTCGCACCCGGCATAAGGCTGGAGTCGAGGATCGCCCGTTCGAGCACGGAGCATACGATGGTGCTTATCTTCTCGAAAGGGTTCTTTTTTAGGGGCTCCGTGATCATTTCCGGGGAAAAAAGCCCGGACTGAGGTTTTGTGTTCATTATCTCGCGCCAGACAAAAGCCCTCCGGAAGAGAGCCCAGGTCCTTCGTCCTTTCTTTGGGATATCTGTCGAACTACATTTTATCAATATTCCGCAGAATAAGCAAGTATAATATACAATTGTACGATCCGCGACACAGATTTCGCTGCATTTCTTGACAAAGGGGCGGCCTTGGTTTATCATTTGGTATAATACAGATTTTTTCAAAATACATGGGGCTGCACAGCCCTTGCCGTCAGTGGAGTATAAAACATGGGAAAGCATTCACCGCCCCCCAAGAGCAAGCACCTGAAAAAGAAGTCCCCCGGGCAGCGCGCGCACGGGCCCCAGTCAAAGGCCCGGCAGGAAAAGATACAGTGCGAATATGAATACTCCATTAAAGAGCTTATAGTCGTGGCTCTGGCCGGGGCCCTGCTCGTTTTGGCGCATTTTCTGCCTGTGGAAAAAGGCTGGCAGAGGCTGCTGTGCTATATCCTGCCGGCTTTGGTGGCCGCCATTGAGACAGTAAGGATATGTGTATATAAATTCGCCGTGGGCGATCTTATCCAGGAGGACTCGCTCATTATCCTGGCCGCCGTCGGCGCCTTTGCCATCGGCGAGTATACCGCCGGTGCTGCGGCGCTGATAATATACAGAGCCGGGAAGCTAACAGAGGCCCTTATGCTCAAAAAGACCCGCAAAGCGGAGACAGATTTTGCCGACATCCGTGCCGTCAGCGCAAATCTGGAGACAGAGGACGGGGTGATAAGCCTGAGGCCCTCTCAGGTCCAGCCCGGTGATATCGTCATCGTGGCCCCCGGTGAGATAATCCCACTGGACGGCATAATAATCGACGGGATAAGCTCTATCGACGTTTCGCCTCTCACCGGCTCGGAGGAGAGCTGCACCGCCGCCCCGGGCAGCCAGGCCGTTTCCGGCTGTGTAAATCTCACAAGCTACATCAAAATAAAAGTCACCCGCCCTTTTTCAGAGTCTACCGCTGTGAGGATAATGGAGCTGCTTGAAAAGCCGGTGGGCTATAAGGCCCGGCTCGAGAGCTTTTCCGCCAGATTCTTCAGGCTGTACACTCCGGTGGCCGCCGCCGCGGCCCTCGTGATCGGCGTTATCCCGCCGCTCTTCAGCGGCAACTGGGAGCTGTGGCTAAGAAAAGCCATTATCATCCTGCTCATCTCCGGAGCCGGGGCCCCGGCAGTCTCTGTGCCGCTGGCCTATCTGGGCGGGATGAGAAGCGCCGCCCGCTGCGGCATTATCTTCAAGGGCAGCAATTTCCTGGACTATCTCTCCAAGACCCAGGTCATGATCTTCGGCAAGACCGGAGTGATCACCGAGGGCAGATATACCGTGACAGATGTATTTCCCGAGATAGTCGGTGAGAGAGAGCTCATTTCCGCCGCGGCCGAGGCGGAGCGAGGCTCAAAACACCCCATTGCCAAGGCCTTAAGGGAGGCCGCCGGCTCTGACCTGGGCGAAGGCCCGGTCATGCAGGTGGAGGAGATCCCGGGCAAGGGTGTGAGCGCTCTTGTGGACGGGCACAATGTGTATGTGGGCACGGGCGCCCTGCTGGAGGACCACGGCATACGCTACAGGGTACCGGCCCGGGCGGGCACGGCGGTGCATGTAGCGGTGGACAACAGATACTGGGGCTATATAGTCCTCAGCGACAAGCTGCGCGACGGGGCCTTTGACGCTCTTGAATCCCTGCGCCACCAGGGCGTGGGCAGCATGGTCATGCTTACAGGGGATGTGAGGGCCGTGGCAAGGCCTGTGGCCTCCTCGCTGAATTTCGACATGGTCAAGGCTGAGCTCCAGCCGGACGCGAAGATATCCGCCGTGGAGTATCTGCTCGCCACCAAGGCGGACAACGCGGCCCTGGCCTTTGTGGGCGACGGGGACGAGGACGCCCAGGCTATTTCCCGGGCGGACGTGGGCATAGCCATGGCGGCCCTCTATTCCGAGGGGGCCATAGACAACGGGGACGTCATATCCCTCTCCGGGGATATCCGCCGCCTGCCCCTGGCCATGAAGATAGCCCGGCTGAGCACCGGGGCTGCGGCCCAGAACATCATGATAGCCCTCGGGGTGAAGCTCATTATCCTCTGCCTTGGCATGTTCGGCCTTGTGCCGCTGCTGGCCGCCTCATTGGCCGACACCGCGGCAGCGCTGCTCTGCCTGCTCAACTCAAGAAGGACATTTAAATCTGATAATGTGGAGAACTGGAAATGAACGAAACTTTGGAAAACCTGAAAAGCCGCCGCAGCATAAGAAAGTATAAAAGCCGCCAGGTGAGCGAGGAAGAGCTTCAGCAGGTGCTGGAGGCCGGCGTCTGCGCGCCTACGGGTATGAACCGGCAGTCGCCCATAATAGTCGCCGTGCGGAACAGGGAGGACATCGCCCTTATGTCCCGCCTGAACGCTGAGATAATGGGCGTGAAGAGCGACCCATTTTACGGTGCGCCCACAGTGCTGGTGGTGCTGGCCGCCGCCGAAAGCCCCCATGCCGTCCAGGATGGAAGCCTTGTCATGGGAAACCTTATGAACGCCGCCCATGCTCTGGGCCTTGGAAGCTGCTGGGTGAACCGCGCCAAAGAGCTCTTTGCCCGGGACGAGGGCAAGGCCCTGCTGGAAAAATGGGGCGTGACCGGGAACTATATCGGCGTTGGCAACTGCATACTGGGCTACCCGGATGAACAGCCGGAGATGAAGCCCAGGAAAGAAAACTATGTATATCGTGCGGATTGAATGCTATGAATACTTTTGATTTTGACCAGACCGTCTTCGAGGCGGACAGCTCCTATACCTTTTTTGTCTACTGCCTGAAAAAGCACAGCTCCGCTGTGCTCCGTACCCTTCCCAAAACGGCCTTTACCGGCCTTTTATATCTTCTGAAGCTGGTGGACACGAAAAAATTCAAGGAGAGCGTGTTCTCATTCCTGAAGTACCTGGACGATGTAGACGCGGTGGTCGAGCGCTTCTGGAAGGAGAACAGGGGCGATATCAACCTGTGGTATTATGAGCTGAGGCGGGATGACGATGTGATAATCTCCGCCTCGCCGGAATTTCTCCTGGCCCCCATTGCCGCCTGGCTGGGCGTCCGCCTGATAGCCACGCCCATGGACAAGCACAGCGGAAAAATACTTGGCGAGAACTGCCACGACGTGGAGAAGGTCCGCCGCTTCAGGGAAGAGTATCCCGGCGCTGTCACGGAAAAATTCTATTCCGACTCTCTCTCCGACGAGCCCATGGCAAGGATAGCCCAGCGGGCCTATCTCGTAAACAAGAACGACATCGCCCCCTGGCCCTGGGAATAATATATCAGCTTATAAAGCAGCGCCAAAAAGTTTTCAGACTTTTTGGCGCTGCTTGTTTTCATCCGTCTCTTCTGAGAAGAAAGGGGATACCAAAGGGGTAGGGGGAACCGCCGCGGCCGGAGAGGGCGTGCTCGCTCATGGCCTCCCTGTCGTTTACCACCATTCCCGCGAGCCGGTCTATGCCAAGGCTTAGAAGCTCCGGGCACATGGGCACAGAGGGGCCGGTAACGATAGTATAGGCGTTTTCACACAGCTCCAAAAGCCGGGGCAGGGTCTTGTTGATGATGGAACTGCCGGTGATAAGCACAATGTCGCATTTGGGCAGGATATACTCGCAGGCCGGGTCGGGGTAGTCCCCGTCTTTCGGGCTGCGCTCAAGTATAAAAACCTCTTTAGCCTGGCTCCTAAGCTCTGCGGGGCCCTTCATGTGCCCCACGAGCGCCACCGTCTTTCCGGAAAAGTCAAGACCCGCTGTGCAGTAATTGTCAAAGGGCTCATAACAGCCCAATTTTCCAAGCCGCTCCTCTGTGTTGTACCAGGCGTTCACCGCCGCAAGGCCCAGGCTCGCCTCTCTGAGGTTCCAGCTTTTCGCCGCCCGCGCCGCCTCTCTCAGTGAAAGTCCCTCCAGGCCGCCGGGAAACAGAGGGGTTATACTGTCCCCCTCGGTGCTCATGGCGATGCCCACGCGCTCACCTGCCCGGGCCAAGGACCAAACCTGCCCGCCGACAGTCTGCTGGAGCCTGCTCCCGTCCTCCTGGATACCCTCCAGAAGGAGCTCGTACAGATGAAAATGATCTTTTGACATAAACTCCGCTCCTCATCCGGTGGAAAACGGCCCCTTGGCCGTTCTTATCAAGTGCCAATATACTCCCCAAAGCCCATTTTGTAAACATAAAACGGCTATATACGGCTAAGATTTTGTTAATACTTACCAGAGGAGCTTGCATTGGAACCAAATATATGATATACTTTTGACAATTACGGCTGTTTTGCCAACCTTAAAAGGGGAGAGTGAGTATGCAAAATTTATTTGACACTGATGTCCAGCTTTTGAAGAACAAGGTCCTCAGACACGTGGCAAGCTTGGCCTTTGACAAAAAGCTGGACGCGCTTGAGCTGATGGATATCAGCCGCCAGATAATACCCGATGAGGCCGAGCCGTCCATGCGCTGCTGCATATATAAAGAGCGGGCGATAATCGACGAGCGGGTGAAGCTTGCCATAAAAAGCGGTGAGGATGGTGGCCCGGTTGTGCGGGTGCTGCCCATAGCCTGCGACGAGTGCCCGCTGGACGGGATGACCGTGACGGAAAACTGCCGGGGCTGCATCGCCCACCGCTGTATGAACGCCTGTCCGAAAGACGCCATAAGCATCGGGCCGAACCGGCGGGCAGTCATCGACAAAGCCCTCTGTATAAACTGCGGCCGCTGCGCCGCAAGCTGCTCCTACAGCGCCATCGTAAAGCGTACAAGACCCTGCATGAACGCCTGCAAGCCCAAGGCCCTCAGCACGGACCCGGCGAGCTCCAAGGCCAGGATAGATTATGACAAATGCATAAGCTGCGGCCAGTGCGTTTATCAGTGCCCCTTCGGCGCCATCGTGGATAAGAGCTTTATCACCCAGGTGATAAAAATGCTCCTCGACAGCGAAGACAACAGCAAATACCACGTTTACGCCATCGTGGCCCCCGCCATTGCCAGCCAGTACGACACTCTGCCGGGGGTGAGCACGGAAAAGGTGGTGACGGGCATAAAGAAGCTGGGCTTTCACTCCGTGGTGGAGGCCGCCTGGGGTGCGGACATGGTGGCATATATGGAGGCAATGGAGCTTGTGGAAAAGGGCTTTCTCACCAGTTCCTGCTGTCCCGCCTTCGTAAACTTCATACATAAGTCCTATCCCGGCATAGTGCCGGACATAAGCAGCAATCCCAGCCCCATGGCCCAGATGGGCAAGGTGATAAAGAAAATGGACCCGGGCAGCAAAACGGTCTTTATCGGCCCCTGTATCGCCAAAAAGAGCGAGCTTGAGCGTGTGAAGGAGCACATGGACTATATCCTCACCTTTGAAGAGCTTCAGGCCCTTTTTGACGCGCGGGATATCGACATATCCGCCCTTGAGCCCAGCCCACTTGACAACGCCAGCTACTTTGGGCGCATATTCGCCCGTACCGGCGGCCTGTCGGAGGCGGTGGCCCAGGCCCTGAAGGAGCGGGGCATACCGGAGGAGAGCTTCAAGGCAGACCCCATAGTGTGCAGCGGCCTTGCCGAGTGCAACAAGGCCCTTATGCAGAAGCGGGCCGGAAAGCTCAGAAACAATTTCATAGAGGGTATGTGCTGCGAGGGCGGCTGCATTGGCGGCCCCGCCTGCATAAACCATAATCCAAAGGACGCGAACGAGGTCACGAAATACGGCAAGACTGCCGTGGAACAGACGATAAAAGGCGCGATTTCCGTGCTGGACGGCTTTGAGGAGGAGATACACTGACATGAAGGTACAGGTTTGTATAGGCAGCTCCTGTCACAAGCGGGGCAGCTATCAGGTCATGAAACGGCTTCGCGAGCTTGTGGAGGAGCGGGGCCTTGGAGAAAGGGTCACGGTAGCCAGCGCGTTTTGCCTGGGCCACTGCGAGGACGGCGTCACCATTGCGGTAGACGAGTCTATCGTGACCGACGTGGGACTTGGCAATGTGGACGAGCTTTTTGAGCAGTTTATCGCGGGCCAGGCATAAGGAGGTCTAAGAGCAATGGGCGTGCTCCAGTTCAAGAAGGTAAACTGCAAAAACTGCTATAAATGCGTGCGAAGCTGCCCGGTAAAGTCTATCCGTGTGAAGGACCATGCCGCCTCGGTGATCGAGAGCGAGTGCATTTTGTGCGGCACCTGTACCATCGTCTGCCCCCAGCACGCCAAGGAGGACAGAAACGACGTGTCCTCTGTGCGTGAGCTCATATCCGCAGGCAGACAGGTGATAGCCAGCGTTGCCCCAAGCTTCACCGCCTATTTCGGCGTCGGCTTCGGGCCATTGAGACAGGCCCTTTTGGGTCTGGGCTTTTCCGAAGCCTTTGAGACGGCGGAGGGGGCCTATCTCGTAAAGAGCGAGTATGAAAGGCTTATCCGGGCGGGTGAGAGCCGGGCGCTCATCTCTTCCTGCTGCGCCTGCGTGAACTCGTACATAAAGAAATACCGGCCGGAGGCCCAGAAGTTTCTGGCCCCGGTGCTCACTCCAATGCAGGCCCATGCCCGGCTACTGCGCCAGCGTTTTCCCGGGGCCGCCTTTGTATTCATCGGCCCCTGCCTTGCGAAAAAGGCCGAGGCTGAGGAGGAAAACAGCGACGTGGAGGCTGTGCTGCTCTTTGAGGAGGCGGAGGAATGGCTGGAGACAGAGGGGCTTCTGCCGCTGGAACCCGGCGGCCCCGGGGAGCCAAGGCTCAGCAGGCTTTTTCCCGTGCCCGGCGGCGTTCTGGACACGATGGAGAAGGGAGCCTCTTGGGAGTATCTCTCTGTAGACGGCTTTGAGTCGGTCTCGAAAACCGTGGATGACATGCTTGAGGGCAGGCTTGACAACTGCTTTGTGGAGATGAACTTCTGCCGGGGCGGCTGTATAGGCGGGCCATCCTTCAAAAGAAAGGGCTTGGGCACCGCCTTGAGCCGGCTTGCCGTCAGGCGCGCGGCCGGCACTCTGGACCCGAAGGAGGATTTCCTGTGTCCGGACAGGCCGGAGCTCTCTGCGGTCTTCAATGAGAAAAAGGTCCTCCGTATGCAGCCCAGCACCGCCCAGATAGAGGCCGTGCTCAGGCAGATGGGGAAAAACTCCCCGGAGGACGAGCTCAACTGCGGCATGTGCGGCTATTCCACCTGCCGGGAAAAGGCCCTTGCCGTGCTCAGAGGCAAGGCGGAGATAAGCATGTGCCTGCCTTATATCAGAGAGCGGGCGGAGGGCTTCGCTGGGAAGATAATCGACAGCATGCCCAGCGCCGTGCTGAGCGTGGACATGGGCCTGCGCGTGCGTCAGATAAATCCCGCCGCCTGCGAGATATTCGGCCTTGACGGAGAAAGCCTTATCGGTCAAAATGTAAGAACCATCCTCGACGAGGCGGATTTCGTATCCCTGCTCAGCTCAGAGAGCGGCTGCTCCAGCTCAAGGGTATTCCTGCCTGACTATGGGGTCTATCTTGAGCAGACCCTCCGGCTTGACAGAGAGAACGAGACCATAATCTGCGTGCTGAAAAATGTGACCGAGGAGAAGCTGCGCCAGCGGCGCCTCCTGCATAAGAAACAGCAGGCGGCGGAGATAGCCGACGAGATAGTGGAAAAACAGCTCCGCATGGTCCACGAGATCGCTTCCCTCCTGGGCGAGGCTGCGGCAGAGACAAAGATAGCTGTGAGCGATTTGAAATCCACAGTGATGCTTGACAGTGAGGACGGCTGATTATGCTTAGGGAGCTTTTTATAGACACTGCCCTGATAAGCCGCAGCCACGACGGGGAGAGCAGATGCGGGGATCATGCCCAGAGCTTCGGCAGCGCCGAGGGCCCGGTCTTTGTTCTGTCAGACGGTATGGGCAGCGGCGTGAAGGCCAACATATTGGCTACTTTGACCTGCACCATCCTTGGCAGGCTTTTGGAGCACGGCATAAAGCTTACAGAATGTGTTGACACCATTGCGGCCACCCTGCCCATATGCCGGGACAGGCGCATGGCCTATGCCACATTCACCGCCGTCCAGATAGACAAAGGCAGCGCCTTCCTCGTGGAATACGACAATCCCCCTGCCATTCTTATCCGGGACGGCAGGGCAGAAAAAAGCCGGTACAAGGTCCGCTTCGTGGGCGACAAGGAGATACGCGAGCGCAGGATAGACATCCTGCCCGGGGACGTGCTTGTGATCATGAGCGACGGCGTTACCCATTCGGGTATAGGTCATGGCAGACTTGACGGCCTCAGCCAGGAGGAGCTGGGCGGATATCTTGCCTCCCTGCGGCCGGATACGCGCCCCGCCGCCGAGACCGCCGCCCTTCTTGACGGCTTTTGTTCCCGACTTTCGGAAAACTGTCTTGAAGATGACCGGACCATTGCCGTTATGCGCTTTACTCCGCGAAAGACCCTGAACCTTTTGATGGGCCCGCCCTCGGACCCGGAGGACGATGCCAAGCTCCTGAAGCTCTTTTTCGCAAAGAAGGGCAGCCATGTTGTCTGCGGCGGCAGCACGAGCCTTATGGCAGCCAGATACCTGGGAAAGGAACTGGAACCCATGCAGGGCAGCGGAGACGACAGGGTCCCGGACATGGCCAGGATAGAGGGGCTGGATCTGGTCACGGAAGGGGTGATCACGCTGCGGGAAACTCTATCCCTTAGGGAGCGCTGCCTTGAAAAACCGGAGCAGATCCTTAACCTGGGTCAGGGACCTGAGGCGCTTTTGTACAGGGCCCTGTTTCTTGAAAGCGGCAATGTGAACCTCTTTTTCGGCCGGGCCTCGAACAAGGCCCACGACAGCCTTGACATCAGCTTTGAAAAGAAGTTAGAGGCCATGCGGGAGCTTGAAAGGCTGCTGCGCGAGGCGGGAAAAACCGTCAAGATACAATACTTCTGACACGAAAGACCCAGACAGCCTTCCAAGCTGTCCGGGTCTTTTTCTGTGCCCAGAGTAAGCGGGTTTGATTTGGCCAAGGAAGAGGGAAGGTACGGATATGGAGCTTGGGGCAACAGCCACAAGCGGAATGCAGTTCCTTTCCTCTGACGTATATAAAATCTTTGCATTTTTCCAGAATTTATGATAACATTATTTGCTAAAACTAATCAGAGGATGAAAACAAAATGCTGGATATCAAAAAAGAAGTCGAGCGCCGCAGGACTTTTGCCATAATCTCCCATCCGGACGCCGGAAAGACCACCCTAACAGAGAAGCTTCTGCTCTATGGCGGGGCGATACAGATGGCAGGCTCTGTAAAGGGCAAGGCCACCGCCCGCCACGCCGTATCAGACTGGATGGAGCTTGAGAAGCAGAGGGGCATATCTGTCAGCTCCTCGGTCATGCAGTTTGAGTATGGCGGCTACTGTGTGAACATCCTGGACACTCCCGGCCACCAGGATTTTTCTGAGGACACCTACCGGACGCTTATGGCGGCGGACTCGGCCGTGATGGTCATAGACGCCGCAAAGGGCATAGAGCCCCAGACGAGAAAGCTTTTTAAAATATGCGCTATGCGCCATATCCCAATATTCACCTTCATAAACAAGCTGGACCGGGAGGCGCGAAGCCCATATGAGCTTATGGAGGAGCTGGAAAACGAGTTTGGTATCGGCACCTACCCAATGAACTGGCCCATAGGCTGCGGCAGGGATTTCAAGGGCGTGTACGACAGGGAAAAGCAGGAGATACTGGCCTTCAGCGACTTTCACCGGGGCCAGAGCCGGATAAAGGCGATAGAATGCCGGGTGGACGAGACGGAAAAGCTGGATGAGCTTATCGGCCAGACCCTGCGCCGGACCCTGACTGACGATATAGAGCTCCTGGACGGCGCGGGATACGAGTTTGACCTGGAGCAGGTCCGGGGAGGCCGGCTCAGCCCGGTGTTCTTTGGCTCGGCCCTCAATAACTTTGGCGTGGAGCCCTTTTTGGAGAGCTTTTTGAAGCTGACCATGCCGCCTCTTCCCAGGCTCTCCGGCGGAGAAGAGCTCGACCCGTTTGACGGGCGCTTTTCAGCCTTTGTGTTCAAGATACAGGCCAACATGAACAAGGCCCACCGGGACAGGATAGCATTCATGCGCATATGCTCAGGCCGCTTTGAGCGGGACAGGGAATATTTTCATGTCCAGGGCGGCAAGGCCCTGCGCCTGGCCCAGCCGCAGCAGCTCATGGCCCAGGAACGGGCAATAATAGACGAGGCCTACGCCGGGGACATTATCGGCGTCTTTGACCCGGGCATATTCTCCATCGGCGACACCATATGTGAGAAGGGCATGAGCGCCTGCTTTGAGGGCATACCCACTTTTGCACCGGAGCATTTTGCCGCCGTGGAGCGGGTAGACACCATGAAGCGCAAGCAGTTTGAAAAAGGGATGACCCAGATCGCCCAGGAGGGCGCTATACAGATGTTCCACGAGCCCAACACCGGTTTTGAGGAGGTCATCGTGGGCGTGGTGGGCGTTTTGCAGTTCGAGGTCCTGGAATACAGGCTGAAGACCGAGTACGGCGTGGATATCCGCCGCCGCTCCATGCCCTATGAGCTCGTGCGCTGGGTGGAGAACGAGGGGATAGATATCCGCAGCCTCAATCTCACCAGCGACACAAGATGGGTACAGGACTTTAAGGGGAACGACCTCCTCCTCTTTACCTCCCAGTGGTGCGTGAACTGGGCCCTTCAAAAGAACGAGGGCCTGAAACTCAGAGAATTCAATCGAGACTGAAAGGAGCTGGACCAATGGCGGAAAAACTTGTCATCGAAGTGTACAAGACCAAGAACAATGAGGAGCTCACAAAACTCATTGCCGAGCCCCACAGCAGGCTTGAGACCGGCAGCGGCGCGGCCGTGACTGCGGCTGTGGCGGCGGCTTTCCTTGAAAAGGCGGCGGCTCTCAGCGTTGAGAGCCTTCCCAAGAGCGAGGAGCTTGACTATATCCTGAGAAATTCTGAAATAATCAGGTCCTATATGATCCACCTTATCGACGAGGATGTAAAAAGCCGCGGTCCCCTGAGAAGGGCGGAGAAGGAGGGCGGAGCCAGGGAGATAGAGGCCGGGCGGCAGACCGCCGTCAGCATCTGCGGCGAGATAGTAAACATGATGGGCAAATGTCTCGAACTCCTGTCCAGCCTGAAGGAGCTCTGCCCCAAGGATGTAAGGCATTATATCGTCTCCTCCGCCGAGACGGCCATGGGCAGCGTAAAAAGCGCGATGAGCTATATCTTAGACATGGCCTCCAAGTCCCCGGACGAGACCTACCGCTTTGTCGTCCGCCGGGAAAACGAGCTGAGCCTTGAGCAGTTTAAGGCGATATACGACCAGATACTCACCGCCTGCGGTGAATAAGGAAATAACAGTTAGTTTTAAGGGAGGACCTTATGAGCAAGATAATAATCGCGCCGGATTCATTTAAGGGCACCCTTTCCGCCGTTGAGGTCTGCGAGATCATAAGCTCCGCTCTCAGCGACATCTCGCCCGAGAGGGACTGTGTGTGCATCCCCATGTCCGATGGAGGAGAGGGGATGGTGGAGGCCTATCTCCGCCTTCTGGGCGGAGAGCGCCGCAGCGTTTCAGTGAGCGGACCCAGGGGCGGGGACGTGGACTGTCCATATGGGCTTTTGCCTGGGGGGCGGGCCGTGGCTGAGATGGCGGGCTGTGCCGGGCTTCCACTGATGGAGGGGCGGCTTGACCC
>DBGBEC010000320.1:0-2093 GCA_048477415.1 Candidatus Limivicinus sp.
GCTTGAAGAACTGCGCCAGGGTCTGGACAGCCAGCCGGAAACGCTTGTCATGCTCGACTGTGTGCAGGCCCTTCGCGAGGAGCTGAAAGAGGGCATGCAGAGCCAGGGCCACGAGGGCCATGAGGACCACGCCGAGGAGGCGGAGTATGACGAGCATGTGTGGACCTCCCCGGTGAACGCGATGGTCATATGCCGCCGCCTGTGCGGCCTGCTCTCCCAGGCGGATCCGGAGGGGAGAGAATACTACGAAGCCAATCTCCAGCGCTATCTCGGGGAGCTGGAAGAGCTTGACAGGGGCTTCAGGGAAGCGGTGGAGAACGGCTCCCGGAGCACTGTGATCTTTGCTGACCGCTTTCCCGTGCGCTATTTTACAGAGGAATACGGCCTGGATTACTATGCCGCCTTCCCCGGCTGCGCCGACGATGCGGAGCCCTCGGCCAGGACTGTGGCCTTTCTTATAGACAAGGTCCGGGAGGAGGAGATACCGGCGGTATTCTATATCGAATTTTCCGATGAGCGCATGGCGAGGCTCCTGCGGGAGGACACGGGCTGTGAAACGCTGCTGTTCCACTCCTGCCACAATGTGAGCCGGGAGCAGCTTGACGAGGGGATAAGCTATCTGGAGCTTATGAGGACCAATCTTGAAAACTTGAAGGAGGCTTTGGGCTGATGGCGATACTTACATGCCGCGGTCTGCACTTTTCCTATGAGGGCAGGGCGGTGCTTGAAGGGGTGGATTTCTCCATGAGCGCGGGGGATTATCTCTGCGTGGTGGGGGAGAACGGCTCGGGCAAATCCACGCTTATAAAGGGCCTTCTGGGGCTTAAGGCCCCGGACGGCGGGGAGATAGTATACGGCGAGGGCCTGACAGGCCGCCAGATCGGCTATCTGCCCCAGCAGACCCAGCTCCAGCGCGACTTTCCCGCCAGTGTTTTCGAGGTGGTCCTCTCCGGCTGCCTCAGCTCTCTGGGCAGGCGCTTTTCGTATGGGAAAAAGGAAAAAGAGCTGGCCCTTATGAACATGGAGCGCATGGGCATTGAGGAACTGAAGGACAAGAGCTATCAGAGCCTCTCCGGCGGACAGCAGCAGCGGGTGCTCCTGGCCCGTGCCCTCTGCGCCACGAAGAAGCTCCTGCTGCTGGACGAGCCCGTCACCGGCCTTGACCCCATCGCCACCGGGGAGATGTACAACCTTATAAAGCTTGTGAACCTCTGCGACGGGATAAGCGTCATCATGGTCTCCCACGACATACACGAGGCCGTCCGCTATGCCACCCACATCCTCCACCTGGGCCACCGGCAGCTTTTCTTCGGCAGCGCGGCGGAGTATAAAAAGAGCGATCTGGCAAGGCGATTTCTGGGAGGCGGAGTATGAACGAGTTGATCAACATGCTGTCTTATCCCTTTATGCAGAGGGCCCTGGCCGTGGGCCTGATGGTCAGCCTCTGCGCCGCAGTGCTGGGCGTCCCTCTGGTGCTGAAAAGGTATTCGATGATAGGCGACGGCCTTTCCCATGTGGGCTTCGGCGCACTGGCCATTGCCTCCGCCCTGAATCTGGCCCCCCTTGCCGTGGCGGTGCCGGCGGTGATAGCGGCGGCGGTGCTGCTGCTCAGACTGGGGCGGAACAGCTCTGTGAAAGGGGACGCGGCAGTGGCCATGATATCCAGCGGCGCCCTGGCTCTGGGCGTTATATGCGTATCGGTCACAAGCGGGATGAACACCGAGGTCTCAAGCTATATGTTCGGCAGCGTCCTGTCTCTCAGCCGGAGCGACACGATAATGAGCATTGCGCTCTCCGCGGCGGTGCTGGCGGCCTTTGTCCTCTTTTATCCCCGTATATTCTCCGTCACCTTTGACGAGAGCTTCAGCCGGGCCACCGGCGGCAGGACCGAGCTTTTCAACAGCCTCCTCGCCGTGCTCACCGCAGTCACTATCGTTTTGGGCATGCGGATGATGGGCGCCCTGCTCATCTCAAGCCTTGTCATCTTTCCGGCCCTGTCGGCGATGCGGGTGTGCAAAAGCTTTAAGGGGGTCATAATCTGCGCGGCGGCCGTATCCCTGATCTGCTTCACGGCGGGCCTCGTCGCCTCATAT
>DBGBEC010000321.1:0-2670 GCA_048477415.1 Candidatus Limivicinus sp.
ATTATCACAATCGTCCAAGGGACAGTTTATTGAATTTGACGAAATGAGGGAAAATGAAATGAAAAAGCTGAATAAATTATTCTGTATGCTTCTTGCCCTGACCATGGTCTTCGCCCTGGCCGCCTGCGGCGGAAGCGCCGCACCCGCCGCTACCGAGGCCCCCACTGAGGCCCCTGCCGAGACCGAGGCTCCCGCCGAGACCGAGGCCCCCGCCGACGCCGCTGCCGGCGAGCTTGTGACCGCCGCTGAAGGCGTCCTCACGATGGCCACCAACGCCTCCTTCCCTCCCTATGAGTTCATAAGCGACGAAGACGGCGAGACCATCGTCGGCATAGACGCCGAGGTCGCCGCCCTTATCGCCGGGAAGCTCGGTCTGGAGCTGAAGATAGAGGATATGGAATTTGGCTCCATCATCGGCGCTGTGCAGACCGGTAAGGTCGATATCGGCATGGCCGGCATGACCGTCACCGAGGAGCGCCTTGAGAATGTTGACTTCACTACCTCCTACGCCACCGGCGTTCAGGTCATCATCGTTCCCGAAGATTCCGAGATAAAGACCCTGGAGGACATGGCCGGCAAGATGATCGGCGTCCAGGAGTCCACCACCGGCCACATCTACTGCGAGGATGAGTTCGGCACCGAGAACGTCACCGCCTATCCCAACGGGACCCAGGCCGTCCAGGCCCTGCTTGCCGGCAAGGTAGACTGTGTGGTCATCGACAACGAGCCTGCCAAGGCCTATGTTGAGGCGAACGAGGGTCTGGTGATCCTTGACACCCCCTATGCCGAAGAGCAGTACGCCATTGCCGTGTCCAAGGAGAACACCGCTCTCAAGGAGGCTGTTGACGCCGCCCTTCAGGAGCTCATTGCCGACGGCAGCGTTCAGGCTGTAGTTGACAAGTACATCGCCGCCTGATAAAAGGTCCGGCACGCATAGATACATTGATCTTGATTCTGAGCGAAGGGTCACAGGGCCCTTCGCTCAGCCTGTAGTAAATTGGGTTTAGGAAAGGATTTGATGGGATGCTGACTGAATGGTTCGCGGAGCTGTCCAAGGATTTTACACAGACTTTTATTGAGGCCGAGCGCTGGAGGGCTCTTCTGAAGGGCCTTGGCGTTACCCTGGAGGTGACAGCCCTTTCGCTGATAATAGGCGTGGTCCTGGGCATTCTTGTGGCGGTGGTGCGTTCAAGCCACGACCAGATGGCCTCCCAGCAGCGCGGCAACCCCGCCATGTCCTTTCTCAACGGCCTGTGTCACCTGTATCTGACGGTGATAAGGGGCACGCCGGTGATGGTGCAGCTTTTGATAATGTACTTTGTCATCCTTGTAAACACCACCAACACCGTCCTTGTGGCCACCATAACCTTTGGTATAAACTCCGGCGCCTATGTGGCGGAGATAATCCGCGGCGGCATAATGTCCGTTGAAAAGGGCCAGATGGAGGCCGGGCGCAGCCTGGGGCTAAGCTATGTGCAGACCATGTGGCGCATAATCATCCCCCAGGCCATAAAGAACATCCTCCCTGCCCTGGGCAACGAGTTCATAACTTTGCTCAAGGAGACCTCCATCGTAAACGTTATAGGCATGAAGGACATAACCAAATGGGCGATGAACGTCCAGGGGCGTACATACCAGGCCTTCATGCCCTTTATTGGGATCGCCGTTGTGTATCTTATCATGGTCATCATTCTCTCCAAGCTTGTGGCCATGCTTGAAAAGCACCTGAATAAAGGTGTTTGAGCCGCATGAGAGCTTATGTGAAAGGAAGGACAGATATGGACGCACAGGAAAAGCTTATCCAGGTAAAAGACCTGAAGAAACATTATAAGGGCGGCGGCATAAAGGCTCTGGACGGGGTCACTGTGGACATAAATAAGGGCGACGTGATGGTGGTCATCGGCCCCTCAGGCTCGGGAAAGTCCACGTTCCTGCGCTCTTTGAACCTGCTTGAACAGCCTACGGGCGGCAGCATAGTTTTTGAAGGGGCGGATATAACAAAAAAGAAGGGTCCGGACGGGAAAAAGGTGAACATAGACCTGCACCGGCAGAAAATGGGCATGGTTTTCCAGCACTTTAATCTCTTCCCCCACATGACGATCCTACAGAATATGACGATGGCCCCCGTCCATGTGAAAAAGGTGCCGGAGGAGCAGGCCCGGGCCAAGGCCCTGGAGCTTCTGCGTCGTGTGGACCTGGAGGACAGGGCAGACTCCTATCCGGTGCAGCTCTCCGGCGGCCAGAAACAGCGTGTGGCCATAGTGAGGGCTCTGGCAATGGAGCCGGATGTGATGCTCTTTGACGAGCCGACCTCCGCCCTCGACCCTGAGATGGTGGGCGAGGTCCTGGACGTTATGAAGGAGCTGGCCCGGGAGGGAATGACCATGGTGGTGGTCACTCACGAGATGGGCTTTGCCCGTGAAGTGGGGAACCGGGTGCTGTTCATGGACGCGGGCAGACTTGTGGAAGAGGGCAGCCCCGACGACATTTTCAACCACCCCCAGAATCCCCGGCTGAAGGATTTCCTGTCCAAGGTGCTCTGAGCCCTCCCCGGGCGACGAAAAGGCGATCTCTGCCCTTTGCTGGATCGACGCTCATAAAAAACAAAAAATAGGGAATAATATTAGCACTCGCTTTTGGCGAGTGCTAAATTCATATGCTGTTAAAATA